>CADEHD010000015.1 GCA_902827055.1 uncultured Chloroflexota bacterium
ACTTCTCGCAGGGGGTGGGGTCGTTCGGACACCACAGCTACAGCGCGAGCAAGGGCGAGGACCTCCTGACCAAGGAGTCAGTGGGCCGCGCGAACTCGTGGCACTGGGACAACGTCTCGATTAGCCCCTCCGAGCCATTCACCATTAAGCACGCGAACAAACGAGCGGCCCGCTGGAACGACCCGGTGGGCGGGCGAACGTTCACGTTCGGCGCGCCGGCCCCCGCAAACACATACCTCCGATTCACCGCGTTCGGTTCGGCCGTGCGAGTTGGGTTCGACGACAAGCCCGCGACGGCCGCAACGCGCGTCGGAGGCATGGAGCGCGTTGAGGACAGCACCTCCTACTTCATGCGCGTCCCCGAGGGCGCCACGCGGGCAACGTTCGAGATGGACCCCGGCTACGGCTTCGTCGGGCAGGTGTCCAACCCCACGATGTTCGTTCGTGATGGCGGCGCCAACGCCCTCGTGGCCGGCGGGGCGGCCTCGATCCTCGGCAGCATCCCGAGCAGCGGCGTGGCGCTATTGGTCGTGGAGAACGCCGCGACGGCCGCGCAGATGGTGGCCGCGCTGCGCTCGGCAGGATGCCCGGCGGTCGCCGTGGCGGTCGTAGAGCGCGCCCAGTGGGCGATTTACATCCCCGGCGCCCCCGCGCAGGTGAATGCTGCCTTCCCACCGATGGTCGACGCGCAGACGCCCTTCTTCGTGCGCTGCTCCGGCTGATCCTCGACGGCGGCAGACGCTCAGCGGCGTCGACCACTCGGCCCTGCGCACCGCCCTGCGGCTTGACTGACGCCCGCTCGTGGCCGCCACGAGGTGCGCGCCCCAGGGCATGTACGGGGCGAACAGCCACGGAGCGACTCCAACGTCGCCGATCGAACGCCGATCGCAACTCCACGGACCGCCCACCCGACCGCATTCGCGGACATGGTTCAGACGCACGCGGCCGCAGAGGGCTTCCGACCTGTGACCGCGGGGCGGAACTCCCACGGTGGGAAATCACCGGGACTGCGGCGAGCCAGGGAAAACGCGGAGGCCTGCACCCGGTCCCGTGGCTCGGGCCGCGGGACCGTCCCGACGCGGGACCCGAGGGTGCGTGGGATGCCTAGACGGCTCCGGGGAAGTAGCGCGGATAGCGTCGTCGATCCGGCGGCTCGGCAGTCACGAGTCGAATGGCCGACTGCTCGCGCGCACCGGCGGGCACGGTCTGCGGAAGTGACAACGCCAGCGCCATCGCGATCCCGAGTGGAATCATCGAGCGCTCCTTGGTAGCCACGTCCACCTGCATGAACTGGAGGTAGATCATCAGCGTCGCCGCCAGGGCGACGGGATACACAGGGAAGGCCCTGGGCCGGGCACGCACCGCCGAGATCGCATTGCTGACCGCCAGCAGCCAGACGCCACCGATCACGGCCAGCCCGGGCAATCCGAACTTCAGCCAGAACCAGAGCAGGTTGTCGTGGGGGGTGTAGAACTGGAGCGGCCAGTTGGGCGCCACCCAGGTGGGCCAGTACACGTTATACGGGCGCCCGAGACCCACGCCCAGCAGCGGCGTCCCCTTGATCGTGGAAACCACGTTGAACGTCTCGGCCTGACGGTACAGGTCGGAGCTGGAGTCTCGAGCGCTGGGCTGGAACTGCGATCGGATGGCGCGCGCCGGCTGGCCCAGGATCCCGGCGTTCGACCCCCAGAACGCGGCCACGTAGGCCCCGAAGAGCACCCCGAAGATCCCCGAGATAACCATCACCTTCACCGGAGCGCGGGAGAGCAGGATCACGGACATCACGACGAGCGAGATGAGCACGACCAGGGTCCCCGAGCGCTTCCCAGTCGCGAGCGTGCCTACCAGGAGCAGCGTGATCAGCAGCAGCAATGCGGCACGCTGCGGGACACTCCGGGAGCCCGCGAACTGCAAGATGCCAACCGTGATCCCAATCGCGAGGAACATCACGTTCTCGTGCGCGACGATCATCGCGTCGTACTGCACCGGCACGAACGTGTAGCGGTAGATCATGATCACCGCCAGGGTCGCCGTCGCGAGGTAGATCAGCCGGATCACGGTGCCTGCCTCGAACGGCGCAACGCGTCGCGTCGCGATGAACACGGCCGCCGCCACCAGCAACCCGCGCGACTCGTGGAACGCGAAGTTCAGCGCCCCCCCGTTCGCAAGCCCCCACGCGATCGAGAGGAAGTAGACGCCGGGCACCAGCCAGATGGCCCGGGGCAGCGTCGACCAGGCCCCGATGCGGTCCGCCGGCGCTGGCGAGAGCCCCAGCCGCAACGAGAGCGCGATCGCGAACAGACCGATCGGCTCAATGGTCCCCGGGAGCAGACTCGCGATTGTGGGATCGAGGTTGTAGAGCGCACTCCCGACTGGCTCAGTGAAGTCCGGCGCGCCGTCCTCGAAGGCGATCGCCATGAACACCATCCCGAGGGCGGCCGCGCGCGGCTTCAACGCCAGCAGCGTGATCCCCACAAGGGCGAGAACGAGCGAGATCACCCGGCGCCCGCCCTACTTGAATCGGTTGGTGTACAGGAGGACGAGCATCACCAGCGTGAACCCGAGGCCGGCAATCACGGACTCGGACGGGCCGAACCGGCGCACCCGAGTGCTCATGATCCAGGCGACGGCAAGCAACGCGAGCGTCGGCTCCATCGGAGGTGACTAGCGCCCGAGCGCGAGGAGGCGCTCGACGAAGGCTGGAATGCGGCTGGACCAGCGGTTGAGGACGACACCCACCACGTTGGAGTCGGCGAGCCGGTCCAGCGTCAGGGAGAGGTCACGCTTCGAGGTCCGGCCGCTGCGAGCGACGACGATCACCGCGTCGCACAGCCGCGCGAGGATCGGCGTGCTCGTCGAGTTGAACGCCGCCGGGAGGTCGACCACGACGAACGACGTGCCGTTCCCCAGCTCACGGATGCGCTGCGTGCCCGCGCCGGCGCGCACGGCCCGCGCCGAGTCATCGAGCGCGAGTCCTGCGGACACAATCCGGAGTGTGCGCTCGGGCAGTTCCTGGATCACCTCGCGAGGAGCCGCATCGCCGGCAAGCACCTCTACGAGGCCGGCCGCGGGTCGCAGGCCAAACTGCTCGGCGATCGAGTGCGTCTCGAAGTCGGCATCAACGAGCGTCGCGCCCATCTCGAAATCCTGCGCCAGTGAGTTGGCCACCGCCATGGCGACCGTGGTCTTGCCCTCACCAAGTCGCGGGCTGGTCACGCCAATCACCAGGGGCTGCGAGTGCCCGTCGCGCCCGGTGGTCAGCCGGTGCACCCCGGCAAGACGCTGCACGTCCCGGATGATCTCCGTGAGGTGCTGCTGCTCACGCGTCTGTGTCGCGGTCATGCGCCACGCTCCAATCGCTGCGGGGCAAGATCGGCGGCGATCTTCCTCGCATAGCTTCGGTCGCGCTTCGCGATGGGCCGCAGCACCCACGGCTGCAGGCCGCGCGAGTCAAACTCGGGCAGGAAGGCGAGGACAGGGACGCCCATCTCCTGCATGTCCTCGGACGAACGCACGCTGTGGTCAGTGGCGATCGAGACGTACCAGAGCACAGCCACGAGCCCGCCGGAGAACGCCAGGGCGTAGGCCAGCGGCATGGCGCGGGCACGCAGTCCGGGCGACTGCGGGTTCGTCGGGAGCGCGGGGGCGTCGAGCAGTGCGTAGCGCACCTGGCTGCCGTCGGCGGTCGCCGCATCCAGCTGCGCCAGCTCAAGTTGCTGACGAAGGTCAGTCACAAGCTGGTTCTGCGCCTGGAACTGTGCCTCGAGCCGCTCGAACGCGAGGTCGAAGGGAGCAGGGCCGTTGGCCGGGCGCGGATGCGCGGCCACGTATGCGGCGAGCTCACGGTCGATCTGGTCCAGAGATACCCGGGCTCCCTCGACGCGTTGCTGGTAGAACTCAACGGCGAGGTCGGTCTTGCGGTTGGCCTCGCTCTGGACACGCTCCAGGTACAGGCCGGTGCCCGCCTCGGCGAGTGCCAGCGCGAGCGCCGGGTCCTCGTGCGATGCGGTGACGTTCATCAGGTTGGTGCCGCCGGAGTAGACGTTGATGCTCCGGCGCACCTCCGCGCGCGCTCGACTCTCGCGCTCCACGTAGTCGAGTGTGCGCCAGTCGAGGTCACGGTCGGAGACGTCGTCGAGGAGACCGCTCCGCTGTGCCACCCGCAGCGCGAACGCGTCGGAGGCCATGAGCTGGTAGAAGGCGTCAACCTGGCGCTGGCTGGGCGAGGCGTACACGTTCTCGGCGCCCAGCACCTTCTCGGCGCCGCCGGGGGTGCCACTCTCCGTCACCCAGAGCGTGCTCCGAGCCGCGTAGGTTGGCGGCTGCGCGATGTCCCAGTACACGGCCGCGCCAATCGCCAGCAGCGGAAGCAGAACAAGCACCGGAAGCAACCGGAACAAATGCTCCATTGGTTTACGCGGGACCACTGGGACCATCCATTCGGTCAGCGGGCAGGGCACTGGTACAAACCGTAATGCGAATAGTACGTGACCTGCCATAGATGAAACGTTGAGCCGTAGCTACCAGAACGTAAACGAATCGCGTAGCTCTGGTGGCGAAACGGGCGACCTCAGATTCACATCCGCCAGGCCCGAGGCGGGGCCACTGAGCCGGGGCCACGCGCCCGACTCGAGCCTGCACCGAGGAGCGCGCGCATCGAGAAACGGCGTCCCGAGCCGCGCGCGAACCCCATCGATGGCAGGCGCTACTCGGCGACGAGCGCCACGGGAGCCGGTCGCTCCGCGGCGCGCGAGCGGTACTCGGACACAAACGAGTCCATGGTGGACGAGATCAGCGAGCGGAGATCCCACTCGGGCGCCCAGCCGAGCAGTTCACGAGCCTTGGTGATGTCCGGAATCCGGCGGTCACAATCGGCGTAGCCGGGACCGAAGAACTCCTTGCCGGGCACAGACACAACCTCCGGGAGGGGCTGCACGCCGTCCCAGTACTGCGCCTTGTAGATGTCGATCATCATGTCGGCGAACTCAACGACGGAGGCCTCGTTGCCGGGGTTCCCGATGTTGAAGGCCTCCCGCGAGGTGCTGCCCGTCCGGTCCTCGAGGATCCGCCCGATGCACTCGACGGCGTCATCGATGTATGTGTAGCAGCGCTGTGCAGCGCCCCCATCGACGAGGGAGATGCGCGTCCCGCGGAGCAATGCGTCCATGAACTGCGCGAACATCCGAGGCGACGTGTCGTCCTTGTCAGACGGCAGAAAATCGAAGCGCGGGCCCACGAAGTTGAAGGGCCGAATGATCGAGTAGTCCAGGCCCTGCTGCATGCCGAGGGCGTGAATGACCCGCTCGAGCAGGTGCTTGCTCGTCGCGTAGATCCACCGGGTCTCGTTGATCGGGCCCGTGATCATCGCCGTGGAGTCCTCGGACTGGGTGATGTCGGCGCGCGCGATGAACTCGGGGGTGGCGAGCTCGGGCGGTACCAGGCTCAGCCACGTCGGACCGTAGATCTCGCAGGTGGAGAACTGGACCAGGCGCCGGTTCATCTCGGCACACATCTGCGCCACGCGGAGGTTGTCGAGGAAGTCGAGCTCGAAGACGTGGAGCGGGTTAAGCGTGTACGTCTTCGGAGTCGCGACGGCGACGAGGTTCACCACCACGTCGGCAGACTCCACCAGCTGACGCGTCAGCTGCACGTCCGTGTGGATGTCGCTGTCGAAGTACGTGAACCGACCGTGATCGAGGAGGTGTCGGAGCTTGTCGTGGTTGATGTCGGTGGCGATGACATCGTGCGTGCCCCGGGCCAGCAGCCACTCTGCGAGGTGGGACCCGATGAATCCGCCGCCGCCAAGGAGGACGATCCGCATCGCTGTGACCTTTCGTGCCGCTCGCCGAACCCCGTCGACGCGACGCCTAATCGCCTAGTAGGAACCCTCAGCTCGGACCACCGTGCGCACGGTGCGCACGAGGATCGCGAGGTCCGCTCGGATGCTCAGGTTGTCGAGGTACTCGAGGTCGAGATCGACCATTTCGTTGAAGTCGTGCCGCGCGCGAGCCGTCACCTGCCACAGCCCCGTGACGCCGGGCGTCCCCGTCAGCCGCAGCAGCTCGCGAGGGCTGTACGCCGCGACCTCCTCCGGGAGCGGGGGGCGTGGCCCGACGAGGCTCATCTCGCCGCGCAGGACGTTCCACAGCTGCGGCAACTCGTCCATGCTCGTGCGGCGGAGGATCCGGCCCACCCGCGTCACCCGGGGGTCGTGCCGCATCTTGAAGATGTGCCCCGTCCCCTCGTTGTGGGTGGCGAGACTGATCCGCTCCTGGTCCGCGCCGCGGTACATCGAGCGGAACTTCCAGCAGTTGAACGTGCGGCCCGCGCGGCCCACGCGACGATGCACGTAGAACGCCCCGCCCGCGCTGTCGAGGCGGATCGCGAGCACGATCAGGAGCAGCGCCGGCGCGATCGCGATGATCGCGGCGAGCGCCACCATCACGTCGATCGCCCGCTTCCAGCGAGGCAGCGGCACGAGTGACATCGTGCCGAGCTGCTGCTCGACGGACTCGGTGGACACGTCGAACCGCATCCGCCCGCGAGGATCCTCAACCGACGCAGCACTCACCGGGAGGTGCCTGCCAGTGCCCGGGCCTCGACGACCGGAGTGTGCTGCTCCACGGCAGGACGACCCACGCATCGGTACTGGAAGCCTGCCGCGGCAACCGCGGCTGGGTCGAGCAGGTTGCGACCATCGACGATGACTCGCTCGCGCATGACCGCGGCGAGCTCGGCGAACGGAAGCGCTCGGAACTGTGGCCATTCCGTGGCAACCACGATGGCGTCAGCGCCCTCGGCGCCGCTCACGATGTCGTCAGCCACTCGAACGCCGGGCGCCAGCGAGAGAATCCGCTCGGCGCTGACCACTGGATCGTGCACGACGACCTCGGCGCCCTCCGTCTGGAGGAGCTGCGCGAGCTCGATGGCCGGCGAGAAGCGCGTGTCATCCGTGCCAGGCTTGAAGGCAGCCCCGAGCACCAGCACGCGCCGTCGCTCGAGGTCGCCGAGGGCCGCACGGACCTTCGACACGACCAGTCGACGCTGGTCCTGGTTGACCTGCATCACCGCGCGCAGCAGCTGCGGGTGCGCGCCATGCGCAGCCGCGAGGTGCGCGAGGGACTGCGTGTCCTTCGGCAGGCAGGAACCACCCCAGCCGAGCCCGGCACCGAGGAAGCGCGGCCCGATGCGGTCATCGGCACCAATGCCGCGCGCGACGGCCTGAGCGTCCGCCCCCATCTGCTCGCAGATCGTGGCGATCTCGTTCATGAACGAGATCTTGGTCGCGAGGAACGCGTTGGCCGCGTACTTCACCATCTCCGCGGAGCGCGTGTCGACGCGCATGATCGGCGCGCCCAGCGCGTCGAAGAGCGTGGCCGTTCGCTCGACGGCCGCGGCGTTGCTCGACCCGAGGATGACGCGGTCCGGGCGGAGGAAGTTGTCGATCGCGGTGCCCTCCTGGAGGAACTCCGGGTTCGACACCACCGCAATCGAGCTGGCCCCGCCGCGAGCGGCGAGCGCCTCGACCAGGTCGCCGGTGCCCACGGGCACCGTGGCCTTGTTCACGATGATGGCGCCGGGTGGCAAGCACTTGAGGAGGGACGCCACCGCCTCGCGGACGGCGCCCAGGTCGGCGGACCCACCCGCCGATGGCGGCGTGCCCACGGCAACGAACGCGAACTCCGCGTCCAGTCGCTCGGGGAATTCCGAGGTGAACTCGATCCGTCCGGCCTCCACGCCAGCGCGCAGCATCGAGTCCAGACCAGGCTCATGAATCGGGCATCCACCCGCGTTCAATAGTGCGATGCGGTTTGCATCGACATCGACGCAAGTAACGTGATGCCCAAGGTGCGCAAAACATGCCGCCGTGACCAGTCCGACATGTCCACAACCAACAACAGCAATTCGTGACACTACGCCCCCCCTGCTCACTCACAGAGTCATGGATCGGAGTTGACTGGCGGTTGGCGCGGCGTTGGCCTTCCCGGCGTTCGGCGAGCTCAGAGTGCGCGCTGCGTGAACCCGCGGAATCGACGGCGCGCCGCAGCCGCAAGACCGGAGGGGAGGAGCGTGACGAACACCGGCAGATCCCGCAGCAAGTACCGACGCCAGAGGCGCGTCGGCTCCTGCGCAAGTCGGCTGGCCCACTCCAGGCCCAGGCGCTGCAAGTAGCGGGGGGCGCGGCGGCGATCGCCGGCGATGATGTCGAGCGTTCCGCCCACGCCGATCCAGACCGCGCCGGGCACAGCCTCGTAGAACTCGCCGATCACGCGCTCCTGCTTCGGGCAGCCCAGCGCCACAAGGACCAGCTCGGGCGCGGCGCTCCGCAGGTGCTCGCGGTCCAGCGCGACCTCGTGCGGGGGACGGTCACCGTATGGAGGGCTAATCGCCGCAACGACGCGAACAGCGGGATACAGACGCTCGATCTCGGCGCGCGCGCGCTGAGAGACCTCCGGCGCACCGCCGTACAGGGCCACCCGCAGCGAGCCGCGCGCGGTGCTGGACTCGAGCAGCCCGGCCACGAGGTCGACGCCCCCGACACGTCCCGTCTGCGCCCCACCCTCGAGGCGGGCGAGCCACGCGACGGGCGCGCCATCGGCCACCACGAGGTGGGAATCGGCGAGGAGCTGGCGGAGATGCACGTCGCGACGCGCGATCGCGAGAAAATCGAGGTTCGCGGTCGCCACGCGTCCGCCGTGGCCCGCGTCCATCCAGTCGACGCACAGCCCGACGGCATCGGCGAGCGCCCCATCGAAAATGGGCACGCCGCCCACCGGGAGATGGGTATCGGAGCGGGAGGCGACGGGGCGCCCACTGCCCCCGTCCTGCTCCGCAGAGATGGAACGCGAACGAATCACGATGGTTCCCAGCACACGGCCCGCGCTGTTTCATGCAGCGTCGGCGATCCCGGTCGAATCGCCGTCGAGGGCTGGTCTGGGGCGTGTCGGCGGTTACTAGCCCCCGGACTCCGCGCGCGCCGCGGCACCCGCCAGCGAGATCGAGTACCCGAGCGAGTGGCGCGAGGTGATCTCGATGCGCTGGCCGCCGGCCTCGCGCAGCTTGCCGCGGAGGTGCGAGATGTGGGTCTTCAGGAGCGCCGGCTCGGGCGGCTCGAGGTAGTCCCACCCGAAGGTCAGCAGTCGCTCCGTGGGTGCCAGGCGCCCAGCGTTGGCGAGCAGGCAGAACAGGAGGCGCAGCTCGAGCTTCGTGAGTCGCAGCTCTGTGCCGTTCTTACGGGCGCTGAAGTGGCTGAGGTCCACGACCAGGTCGCCGAGTGAGCACATTTCGACCTCGCGCTCGGCCTCCTGGCTTTCCGCCAGGCGCTCGAGGCGCTCGATCAGCTCGAAGGGGTTGTACGGCTTGCGCACGATGTCGCCGACGCCAGCCCGCAGCGCGTTGAGCGCCAGCGGATCCGGCAGCCGAGACGCCGCCAGCATCGTGGCCAGCCCCGGCAGGAGCCGCGCGAACGCCATCAGCGGCTCGTGCGTCGCCGGCGTCAGCAGATCGACCCCGTAGACACAGGCCGTCGGGTCGAAGGGCAGCGGGTCGCTGACCTCGGACCAGTTCGGCACTTCGAAGGTCTTGTGGCCCCGCCGTCGAGCCGCCACGCCAAGCACGTGGGCGGCCAGCGCGTCGGACTCGACGATCAGGATGCGCACAGCTCATCCTCCTCGGAGACCTCAAAGCCACCGGCCGTGGCCCGCTCGAGCGCTTCGGGCGCGAAGGCGTAGCCCACGCGGCTGATGGTGCGAATCGCCTCGCCCGGGCAGCCGGCCACGCGAAGCTTGCGCCGGATCGAGCTGATGTGGCCCTTGAGCAGCGTCGCGTCGGTGAGGTTCGGGTACTTCCAGACCCGCTGGTTCAGGTACGAGTACGGCAGCACCTGGTCCGGGACCCGGACGAACTCACTCAGGATGCGCGCCTCGAGCTCGGTGCACCCGAGGTCCCGCCCGCGGTAGCGGACGGCGCCGGACGACCAGTCGAACTCCAGCGCGCGAGCGGCATCTTCCTCGGTGACGACGGCGAATGCGTCGCTACGCCGCGCGAGCGCCCGGATCCGAGACCGCAGCTCGCTCGGGTGGAAGGGCTTGCTGACGTAGTCATCGGCGCCCGCGTCAAGGCCGCCCGTGATGTCGGACAACGCGTCCAGCGAGGAGAGCATCAGGATTGGCATCCTGGGGAACGCCTGCCGCATGTAGGTCGTCAGGTCGAGGCCCGAGCCGTCGGGCAGCACCACATCGACGATCGCCAGGTCCGGCGTCTCGCGGCCGAGGAAGCGACGTGCGCCGTCCTCGGTCCCCACGACGACGACCTGGTGCCCATCGAATCGGGCCGTCTCGGCAATGATGCCGGCGTAATCCGCGTCATCTTCAATCAGTAGAACAAGCACTCTGGCCCCCCGCCTGTTTGTTCTCGTACCGCACTGCAAGACCGTTGAGGGAATGCATGGCCGCCGTGGCCGCCCTCACCGCCGCTCAATCGCGAACAGGTAACAGTTCCCCCCTGCGCCCCCTCCGCACACGCACCGTTAGGCGACGGGTACCGTGACCCGCACGACGAACTCCGCCGCGCGAGACGAGACCCGCAGACTGCCGCCCATGCGCGCAGCTAGATCTTCGGCAAGACGTAGCCCGATCCGTTGCCCCACGTGCCGGACTTCGGACGCACGCCGATTGGACACTCGAAGCTCAAGACCCTCGGGGAGGCGCGACAGCCCCACCTCGATCGGGAACGCCGGGTCGCCGTGAAGGTGCGCGTTCTCCATGAGCGCCTGCGACAGCGCCTCGAAGGCCGCTGGGTCGCGCCGCACGCGGCACTCGCTGGCCCGCTCGCCCACGACGAGGCTGACCTGCAAGTCGCACCGTAATGCGTCGCTTACCAGCCCTTCGAGGAATTGCGCCGGGGTGCGAGCTGGAACCGGCATCGGCGCGTTGAACACGCTCCCGACGCGCTCCAGCGTGCGCTCCGCGATACGCTCGATGAGCTCCAGGGCCGCGCGCGCCCGAGCGGGATCGTCCTGCTCGAGGGCTGCCCGGGCCACGGTGACGATGAGTGCGGCCGGCGACTTGACCTCGTGGTAGGCGCGCCGGACGCGCAGCTGCGACTCCGCGTCCTGGGTGCCAACGGCATCGACAGGCGTTTGCCTGGCTGCTTGCACGACGTCCGCCCCCACCATGTGCCGCTCGGTGCCGAACTGGACCCGATTGGCTCACCGGTTGTCGAATTATTGTCGACCTTTGGAGTCCGAACAACCGCAATGCATGACAAGAAACCCACAATCAAAGGGTCGGAATCGGCGGCGCATGTACGAAGTCTGACACGCTCTGAATCCGTGTGAAGTTCGCATGAACTGTTAACGGAATCGGGCGCTCAAGTCCTTGCACGAATCCGCCATCGCGGTACGTCGTCGCGACGGTGCCTGCTGGCCCGGATTGTGCGGCGTCGAAGCGCTCTACGAAACGCGACTCTCCGGCTCGGTCGATGGCGCATCGAGCGAGCGGATGACGCGCGCCGGCACACCGCCGGCGAGTGATCGAGGCGGGATGTGCCCGGTCACCACGGCGTGCGCGGCGATGACCGACCCATGTCCGATATGGGCGCCCGGGAGCACCGTCACGCGGGCTCCCAGCCACACGTCGTCCTCGATGATGACGGGCCGCGGCTGGTCCGGCAGGAGGTGGTCCTCCGTGCTGTGGTAGTTGCTGTCGATGACAATCGCGTACTGGCCGATGGCACAGCGCTTACCAATTCGAACGAGCCGGAGCGCCGAGATATCAGCTCCGTAATTGATGAACGTGCCCTCGCCGATTTCGACGGTGCCATGTGCGCCGACCGCGTAATCCTGCCGCACCGTGCGCCCATCGAGGCGCACACGGTCGCCGAACACCATCTGGCCCCCGAAGTTGGACACATGAGCGCGGCCTCGGAGGCGGACGGTCCCGACGCTCGTCGCGCCGCGGAGCCACCAGCGGGCGTTCAGGTGCTGGAGGGCGGACACGATGGTCGCCCGCAAGCCTCGCTTCCGGAGGAACGTCGAGATCCGTGCGTACGGCATCGTGCTCATACGAACGATAGTCGGACCACCACGTTGAGGCCGCGTTCAGGCCCGGGCGTCGCGGCACCGGACCCACACTCAACCTGGTACCTACGGCAAGTCCCGAAGGTGGACGGAGGGGCGCGTGACGGCGTGGACGCCGGCACGCCGGCGCGGTGCTCACGAGGCGACTCCGCGGGACTCACTCAACGGGGACTCAATAGCCCGCCTGTAGGGTGGGTCTGTCGGAATAGCAGGGCAGTCAGGTCACGTGAAGCAATTGGCAATCGAGCCTCAGCACAGCGGGACGATGTCCGTGGCCCGACCAACGGTCGAGCAGGTGCGCGCCACGCACAGCCCGGAGTCAGTTGCGAGGACCGCGCTCGCGTCGATTGCCGCCACGGCGATCAGCTGGGCCGCGTCTTCCCTGAGCATCGTGTTCATCCCGAGGCTGCTCGGGCCCACTGACTTCGGACTCATCTCCACCGCTCTCGCGATCCAGGGCGTGGTGATGACGTTCGGCGCGGTGGGGACGGGGGCGTACCTCCTCAAGAGCGCCGCTCGAGAGCCGGCACGTGCCGCCGCCTTCTTCCTGCAGGTCGCCGGACTCCGCACGATGGCGGCCCTGCTGCTGATCGCGATCGCGGTGCCGCTGTCGGCAGCAGTCGTCAGCTGGCCTGCGAGCATCCTCATCCTCGCGATCGTCGTCGCGACCAGCCTACCGGCGCTGATCGGCGAGGCCGCGCTCGCCGGCCTGCAGGCGAATCAGATGATGGGCCAGGCTGCGATTGCACGCGCCTTCGTGATGGGCGCCAGTCAATGGGTGATCGTGGGCCTGCTCTGGCTCGGCTACGGGATCTTCGCTTACAGCGTCGCGCAGGCAGTGGCGATGGCGGTCGTCGCGACGATCACCGTGGCCCTGTTCTGGCGCCACTTCGGTGCCCGCTCGCGCGTCACCTTCGCCGACATCGGCTCGACGTTCCGAAGCTCGCGCTCCTACATGTCGGCGGACGTGGCGCTGCTGGTCTACGGGCGGATCGACATGGTCATTCTCGCGGCCGTGGCCGGTTCCACCAGCGTCGGGTTGTATGCGTTCGCGTACCGGCTCGTCGCGCTCAGCATGTTCCTGCCGGGGATGCTCTCCGGCGCGACGATGCCCGCCCTCTCGGCCTCCGCTCACCGCGACGAGGAGCACTTCCGCCGCCTGCTCTCAGGCGCGGTGCGACTGGCGCTGCTCGGAGGCGTCCCGGCGGCCGGTGGCCTGCTCGCGCTCGCCCCTGAGCTGACGCGGCTGGTGGCTGGCAATGAGTTCCGCGATGCCGCACCGGTCCTCATGTTGCTCGCCGCACACATCCCGTTCGTGGCGATCGACACCATCCTGTCGACCGGGGTGATCGCCCTCGACCGACAGCGAACCTGGGCTCGGATGGCGTGGGCGGCTGCGGTGCTCAATCCGCTGATGAACCTCGCGTTGATCCCGGTCGCGATCCAGCTCTGGGCGAACGCCGCAATCGGCGCGTCCATCGCGACGCTGCTGACCGAACTCATGATGACCAGTGCGGCGCTGTACCTGATGCGGTCGTACCTCGCGCGCGACATGGCACGTTCCGCGTTCCTGGCCTGCGTGTCGACGGCCTTCATGATGGGGGTTGTGCTGCTCGTACTGAGTGCGGTGGGCGTGATCCCTGCGATTGCTGTGGGTGTGGTGAGCTACGGAGCAGCCGCATACGTCCTGCGCCTGCTCACACACGATGATGTCCAGTTCGCCGTGAGGGCGATCCGACGTTCGCGCTAAGTCCGGGTGGGGCCCCGGGGTAATGGAGAGCTTGATGCAGGAATCGGTGGCACGTCCGCGCGTCAGCGTTGTCATGTGCACGGTCAACCGGCCCGACCTGATTGGGCAGGCCGTGGCCAGCGTGCTCGCGAACGAGCACGACAGCTTCGAGCTGGTGGTGGTCGATCAGAGCGCTACGAGCGCGACTCGAGATGTCATCGCAGCGTTGCCTGCCGACGCGCGGCTCCGCTACCTCCATACCGATCGCGTGGGCCTCTCCGCGGCGTACAACTTCGGCATCGCCGAGGCGCGAGCGGACATCCTGGCCTTCACGGACGACGACTGCATCGCCCCGGTGGACTGGATCAAGAGCGTCGAGCGAGCGCTCCGAGAGGTCCCGGACGCCGACCTCCTGTACGGGACCGTGCTCGCCGCCAAGCAGTACCGCGCGCCCAACGAGTACATTCCTGCCCTCGTCATGCCGCCACGCACTCGCATCTCGCGCAAGAGCGGCGACAAGGGGTTCTTCGTCTACGGGATGGGCGCCAACTTCGCAGCCCGGCGTCGGCTGTTCGACACCATCGGAGGGTTCGACGAAGTGCTCGGGGGCGGAGGACCCCTTCGCTCATCGCAGGACCACGACCTGAACTACCGCGCCTATCAGGGCGGCCTCGTCACCCTCCTCGAGCCCAGCGTCGTCGTGGACCACTACGGCGTGCGGACCACCGAGCAGTGGCCGAGCCTGGACCGCGCCTATGCCATCGGCGACGCGGCCTTCCGTCTGAAGCACGTCCGCTGCGGGGACAGCTTCGCGCTGCTCCGCCTGTTCGGCGGGAGGCTCCTCGACACCATTGCGCGGGCACCGGTGCGAGTACTGCGTGGGCGGCCGAACGCCACGGGTTACCTGTTCGGCTTCCTCGAAGGCGCCTGGATGAGCCTCCGGTACGACGTGGATCGGACGCAGCGCGTCTACCGAATGCGGTGACGGCTCGCCCCGTGCGGGGTGCGCCATCGCTGCCACGGCTCGGGGCTGTCGTTCGAGGCGCGCTCAGGAGCGCGGCAGGGTAGCGATGCGCTGCTCGAAGAGCTGCAGCGCGCGGGCGACCGCCTGATCCATGTTGTAGTACTTGTAGTCGGCGAGGCGGCCGGCGAAGAACAGCCGATCGGCGTCGTCGCTGGAGAGCGCGAGATAGCGCTGGTAGAGCGTCTGGTTCACCTCGCGCGGCACGGGGTAGTACGCCTCGTTCTCCCCGGGGCGGTGCGCCTCCGGGTACTCGGTAATCGTCGTCGTGCGCGGTGACCGCTGCCCGGTCAGGTACTTCTGCTCCGTGGTGCGCGTGAAGTCGAAATTCGTTGGGAAGTTCACGGTCCCCACCGGCTGGTAGTGCTCAACCTCGTGAGTCTCGAACACGAAGCGCAGGCTCCGGTACTCGAGCGGGCCGAACTGGTAACGGTAAAACTCGTCGATGGCGCCCGTGAAGACGACACGCGCATCGGGCGCGGACGGCAGGTCGGCGAACTCCACCCCGAGCTGCACCTCGATGTTGGGATGGTCGAGCATCCGCTCGAAGAGACGCGTGTAGCCCTCCCGAGGCATGGCCTGGTACGTGTCCTGGAAGTAGCGGTCGTCGCGGCTGACGAGCACGGGCACGCGGCCCGTGACGGATGCGTCGAGCTCGTCAGGCGCGAGGCCCCATTGCTTCTTCGTGTAGCCCTCGAAGACCTGCTGGTAGACGTACTGCGCGAGCATCTTCAGGTCCGCATCGGTGCTCTGCCGGAGCTGCAGGATCGGGACGCGAGCGCCGTAGGCATAGCGGTCCGTGAGGCGGTCCTCGAGGCGGGCGGCGAGCCCCGGCGGGAAGAGCGCGTACAGCGCGTTGAGGTTGAACGGAATCGGGACCAGCTGGCCCTCGATCATGCCGAGCACACGGTGGAAGTACGGCCGCCACTCCGTGAACCGCGACAGGTACGCCCAGACCTTCGGCGAGTTCGTGTGAAAGATGTGCGGGCCGTACGTGTGCACGAGGATGCCCGCGGCGTCCAGCTGGTCATGCGCGTTGCCGGCGACGTGCTGGCGACGATCGATCACGAGGACGCGCTGGCCGAGCTCGCTGGCGATGCGCTCGGCAAGCACGGCGCCCGTGAAGCCGGCCCCGACGATGATCCAGTCATGGCGAGCCATCAACCGCCTCCGATGGCAGCGCTGCTCGCGCGTGCCGCTCTCCCACCCCGGTGTCACGAGCCCCGAACTACGAGTGGGGCGCATCAGGCCTATCAGGGGTTACCCCTGCAGTGTGAAAGCTCGGCAGCTTCGCGCCAATCGGGGTGTGCCCTCGACGCTCACGCGCCTCTCACCGGCCCGAGAGGGGCCAGATGCCCGGATCGCTCGAGCTCGATCGCCTCGAGGACCAGGTCCACGGTGCGCTTGAAGTTGGTGGTTGCCGAGTAGCGACGCTCAGCAACCAGGCGCGCCGCTCGCCCCATTGCAGGCAGATCGTCGGCGCGCGCCACCGCGCGCTCGAGACCGCCTATGACGCCCTCGAGCGTGGGAGTCACCGTCCAGCCCACGGAGCCGTCTCCCACGATCGCCGGACCGGCGCCCACCGCCCCGATTAGCACCGGGAGCCCCGAGGCCATCGCCTCGATCGTTGCGAATCCGAAGTGCTCAGCGCGTGAGGGCATGACGAACAAGTCGGCGCGCGCATACAGGTCCCGGATGAGTGGCGAATTATGCTGCATCCCGGGGTGATGCACTCGAACGTCTGGGGCGACG
>CADEHD010000016.1:0-10978 GCA_902827055.1 uncultured Chloroflexota bacterium
ACTTCGCGGTAGAGGTCGCCGAGGATCAGCCGCTGGCTGATCGCCTGCACGTCGGGCAGCTCCTTGAGGTACCCGTGGCGCACGTACTCCGCCATGAACCAGGCCGCGTGTGCACGCCTCGGCAGGTTGACGAAGCCGCCGTTCGAGAAGCGCATCGTGTCCTCCGCGTACACGTGCTCACCGAGGTCCTTCCCGAGCGTGTACTTGCCCTCGAGTCGCGCGTCGATGACGTCGGGGGCCGCGTTCACGTAGGACTGCTTGGCGATCTCCTTGGCCACGGCCGCCTTGTGTTGGCCGTCGTCGATGTAGCTCGAAGCCTCGAGGATGGCGCGCATCAGGAGCTTGAGGTCGCCCCGTCGCTGGGCCGCGAACGATGGGTTCACGCCCAGGACCTTCTCGGGGTGATGCTTCCAGATGTCCTGCGAGGTCACGGCCGTGAAACCGGTGCCCTCCTTGACCGCGACGCCCCCCCATGGCTCTCCTACGGAGAACCCGTCCATGTTGTTGACCTTCATGTTCGCCACCATCTGGGGAGGCGGCACGGTGATGATCTTGACCGCCTTCTGGTCGACGCCCGCGGCGCCGAGCCAGTAGCGAAGCCACATGTCATGCGTGCCGCCCGGGAACGTCATCGCGAAGGTGGCCTCCTTCTTCGCGGCAACCGCATCGACCGCGGACTTGACGCGGTCGAGCGTCCGGAATCCGACCCGACCTCCGAAGTCCTCGTTCGACAGCGTGATCGCCTGGCCGTTGTTGTTGAGGACCATGGCGATCTGGATCTCTTTGCCCGCCTGCCCCCCGACGCCCGTGTACACGGAGAACGGAAGCCCGAACAGCAAATGGGCAGCGTGGATCTCCCCGGTCAGGAGGTTGTCGCGCGTACTCGCCCAGGAGGCCTGCTTCACAACCTCGACGTTGAGCCCGTACTCCTTGAACAGCCCGAGTTCGTGCGCCATGACCACGGAGGCACAGTCGGTCAGGGAGATGAACCCGATGCGGATCACCTCACTGCTCGAGGCCTGCGGACGGGCCGAGCTCGGCGCCGCCGCGACCGGCAGGCTCGTCGAGGTACTGGCCGGTTCCTCGCCACCGTCGCCGCACGCGGCGAACAGGCCGGGCATGGTCAATGCCAGGCCGCCACCGCCGAGGAGGCGCAGGAACTCCCTTCGATCCACACTCACGAGCCACACCCTCCATGGTTCCGTGCCGCGAGAGGCGCGCGCTGGCGCGACGCACGGCATGTGTTTGGTGAAGGAGAGGCTATGGCCGGGGGGTTTCAGTCCCTCGTCGACCGCGTGAACAGCGCGTTACGCCTAACTCTCAACGAGGTGAGCGGCGGAGGCGGGACTGGGGGAGGGACTGGGGCGACCTGGGTGGAACGACCCGGGTGCACGGCGCGGCCTCCCCAAGTCCCCGAGCGCTAGGTGATGTGGAGACCCAGCGAGAACGACGCCGCGTACCCGGCGCCCGTCTTCGTTGTCGCGAGCAGCAACTGATCGCCGCCCTGTCGGTACACGCCGTCGTTCGAGTTGCGCGTGTTGCGGCGCCCCTTCCGGTTGTAGGGCGCCTCGGCGAACACCACGTCGGAGAGCGAGTCATCGAAGTAGACCTGCGACGTGAACTCTTGCACTCGCCCAGCGGCATCGCGCGCACGGACCTTGAAATGAATGTGGACCGTACGCCCGGGGTACCAGCCCGGGTAGATGGTCAGAAAGCGCGCGGCACCAAGGTTGTCCGTGACCTGAAAGCCGCGCAGGAACTGCTTCCCCACCGCGTTGAAGTTGCCCGCGCCCGCGTCGCGCACATCCGAGTACACGCCGAGGGCGTCACACTGCCACACATCTACGGTCGCCCCGGCAAGGGCCTCGCAGGCGCTGGCGTTCATCCGCATGACGCGGAACGTGAGGTCGAGCGGGACGCCCTCGCTGATCTCGCCCGTGCGGGGGTCGGCGCGGATGTCGCTCCGATTCAGCCCCTCGTCGACGAAGTAGGGCCCCTCCGTCTGCTGCGGTCGAACCACGCACTGCACAACGGCCGGCGTCGGGACTGCCGAGGTGGCACCGGCGGGGGAGTCACTCGGCGTGGCAGGCACCGCACCGCTCGAAGCGCCGCGCGGCGAAGCAACGACCGACGTCGGCTGCCCCGTCGCCGTCGATGCCACCTCCGTCAGATCGTCGCTGCACCCCAGGATTGCCGCGATCCCGGCCGCACCGAAGAACGAGATGGCCTCTCGCCGGCTGAGCAGTCGTCCCACCTGCGCGTCATCGTTCTCCATCGGCGTACCTCCTGAGTTTGGTGACCGGGCACCGGCAGGCATCCAGTGTGCACCACCGGCAGGCAGTGGGGCGGCCGCGGACCGGCACGAGGCAGTCGTCCGCCAATCGTGGGCAGCGGGTGGCTCGTGGCCGGATCCGCCGTGGACATTCGAGCGCTGGCCTCGAGCGCCGGATTTCGAGCGCGCGGATTCGAGTTATAGTCGCTTCCGAATCGCACCGACGGAAAGAGAGTTCCGATGTCGCCCAGTTTCACGCGCCCCGAGACGATTGCCCTCCACGCCGGCTACCGGGCCGATCCGACCACGGGCGCGGTGGCCGTCCCGATCTACCAGACGACGAGCTTCCAGTTCCGGGACACCGAGCACGCCGAGAACCTCTTCGCCCTGAAGGAATTCGGCAACATCTACACGCGCATCATGAACCCCACCACCGCCGTCCTCGAGGAGCGGATCACCGCGCTCGAGGGGGGCGTGGGGGGGCTCGCGCTCGCCTCGGGCCAGGCCGCCACGACGTTCGCCATCCAGAACATCGCCGGCGTGGGCGACAACATCGTGTCGTCGACCGACCTCTACGGCGGCACCTGGAACCTGTTCGCCAACACGCTCAAGACGATGGGCATCGAGGTCCGGTTCGTCGATCCCGCCGACCCCCAGGCTTTCGCGCGCGCTACCGACGACCGCACGCGGGCGTACTACGCCGAGACGCTGCCGAACCCGAAGCTGCACGCCTTCCCCATCCGCGAGGTCGCCGAGATCGGTAACCAGATCGGCGTCCCCCTCATCGTGGACAACACGGCGGCACCGATCATCTGCAAGCCCCTGCAGCACGGCGCACACATCGTGATGTACTCCACCACGAAGTACATCGGGGGCCACGGCACGTCGATCGGCGGGCTCCTCGTGGATGGCGGCACGTTCGACTGGGAGAAGCACGCCGAGCGATTCCCGATGCTCAACCAGCCCGACCCGAGCTACCACGGCGCCATCTGGACGCAGGCGGTGAAGCCGCTCGGCCCGATTGCGTACATCATCAAGGCGCGCGTGACCCTGCTCCGGGACCTGGGCGCGGCCATGAGCCCGTTCAACGCCTTCCTGTTCATCCAGGGCGTCGAATCGCTCCCGCTCCGCATGGAACGGCACTGTGCGAACGCCGCCGCCGTCGCGCAGTATCTGAACAAGCACAGCGCGGTGACGAAGGTCATCCACCCGAGCCTGTGGGAGGGCGAGGAGCGGCGCCGCGCCGACGCCTACCTGAGCGGTGGCTATGGTGGACTCGTCGGGTTCGAGCTGGCTGGAGGCCGAGAGGCCGGGCGCCGGTTCATCGACGCGCTTGAGCTCTTCTACCACGTGGCGAACATCGGGGACGCGCGCTCCCTGGCGATTCACCCGGCGACCACAACGCACTCGCAGCTGTCGCCAGAGGATCAGTTGGCGACCGGCGTGACGGAGGGCTACGTGCGACTCTCGATCGGGATTGAGCACGTGGACGACATCATCGCGGACCTCGAGCAGGCGCTGGCAAAGGCCGCCGGGTAACGGGCGCATCGAGTTCAGTGGGGGAGCAGGGGCGGTAGGCGGCATGCCGATCAAGATCCCGGACGACCTCCCGGCCCGCCGCGTCCTCGAAGCTGAGGGCGTGGCGGTGATCCGGGAGGCGGATGCAACGCGCCAGGACATTCGGCCGCTGCGGATCGCCCTGCTCAACCTGATGCCGAACAAGATCCGCACCGAGACGCAACTCGCCCGACTCATCGGGTCCACGCCCCTGCAGGTGGAGATGACCCTGCTGAAGACGGGCACCTACGAACCGCGGAACACGCCCGAGGAGCACCTGCTCAACTTCTACCAGACGTGGTACGACGTCCGCCACGAGCGCTTTGACGGCCTGATCGTCACGGGCGCACCGATCGAGACCTTACCCTTCGAGCGCGTCGACTACTGGGACGAGCTCACGCACGTCCTGGACTGGGCGGCGGACCACGTCTACACGAGCTTCTACATCTGCTGGGGCGCGCAGGCCGCACTGCACCACTTCTACGGGACGCCCAAGTACGAGCTGCCGCAGAAGATGTTCGGCGTCTTCGAGCACGGCATCCTGCGCCCCCACACCCAGCTCCTGCGGGGGTTCAACGATCGGTTCCTGATCCCCGTCTCGCGGCACACCGAGGTGCGGCGTGAGGACATCCCGGAGGTGCCCGGGGTGCACATCCTCGCGGAGTCGCCGGAGTCCGGCGTCTGCCTCGTTGAGGACGAGACCCGGCGCGCCGTCTTTATGTTCAATCACCTCGAGTACGACACCACGACGCTGCGCGAGGAGTACGAGCGCGATGTCGCGGCAGGGTTGCCGATCCAGCTGCCGCAGCACTACTTCCCGGAGGACGACCCCTCGCGGGAACCGCCCAACCTCTGGCGCGCGAACGCCCACCTGCTGTTCTGGAACTGGATCGTGGCGATGTACGCCGGGACGCCGTTCAACCTGAACGAGATCGGCGCGTCACCCCCGCCACCCCGGCTGAGACCCGCAGCGCCCTGAGGGGGCCGCTTCGAGGCCGCCCCGGCTAGCCCAGAAGCGAGAGCGCGATGACCTCGGCGAGCACGCTGCGCTCGAACTCACCCAGGTCCTGGCTCTCATCAGGGCCATGGATGTGACTCGTGGGGTCACCCACGCCGGCCATGACAATGGTGGCCGCCGGGTACGCCTCGGCGAACTCCGCGACGAGCGGCACGGTGCCGCCGACGCCGATCTCCACCGCGTCGATCCCCCAGGCGGCGCGCAGCCCGGCGCGAAACGCATCGTAGACCGGCCCCGTGGTCGCGAGCGCGAACGGCCTGGCGGCCGCACCACGCGTCACCGCCAGCCGCACGCCCCAGGGCGCGTGCGCCTCGAGGTGAGCGACGAGCGCGTCCATCGCGCGGGCCGGATCGTCGCCGGGCGCGAGTCGCACACCAACCTTGGCCCGGGCGACCGGGATCAGCTGGTTGATGGCCTCGACGACCGGTGGCGCGTCAATCGCGAGCACCGAGATGGCCGGCGCATACCAGAGCCGGTCGGCGACCGTGCCCTGCCCGAGGAGCTGCACCCCATCGAGCAGGCCGGCGTGCGCGCGCACCTCGGCCTCCGTGGGGCTCGTGGCGCCGCGGGGCGCGTGCAGGAGTTCGGCAATCGCGGGCGAGCCATCCTCGCGATGGAGCGTCGCAAGCAACCGCACGAGCGACGTCAGGGCGTCCGGCACCGCTCCGCCGAACTGCCCGCTGTGCACGCCCGAGGCCAGCGTGCGCACCTCCACCACGCAGTCGACCAGGCCGCGGAGCGACGTGGTCAGGCCAGGTTGGCCGACGGCCGCGTGCTCGAGGTCGGCGATCACGATGACGTCGGCGGACAGCGCATCGCGGTGGCGCGCGAGGAGCGCACCCATGTGCGGCGACCCGATCTCCTCTTCGCCCTCGACCAGCACCTTGATGCCGAGCGGCGATGCGCCCTCGAATACCCGCAGCGCGGCGAGGTGGGCCACGATCCCCGCCTTGTCGTCGGAAACGCCCCGCCCGTAGAGGCGACCGGCACGTTCCGTGGGCTCGAACGGGGGACTCGTCCAGCTGGCGTCCGGGCCCGGATGCTGCACGTCGTAGTGCGCGTAGAGCAGCACCGTGGGGGCACCGGGCGGTCCGTCGACCTCCGCGAGGACTGCCGGCGGTGCGCCCTCCACCTCGAGGAAGCGCACCCGCGCCCCGGCGCCGCGGAACAGCGACGCCACGACCTCTGCCGAGGCGAGCAGCGGCGCGCGATCCAGCGCGCTACTCACCGACTGCAGGCGCACCAGCGCCTCGAGGGCACCGCGCAACTCCGGCATGAGTTCACGTACGCGCTCGGTGAGCCGAGACACGGGGGAAAGTTCGTCAACCATGGGCGGCATCGTACCCGAGGGGGCGCTCGGTGCGCCGAGCACCCGTCGTGACCTTTCGGCGCGCCCCTCGGGACCCGATACTCGGAACATGACCGATTCTGCAACGGCCTCGCGACACGCGTTCGTGGCGCTCCTGGGCGCCCTGGCGCTCGTGCTTGCCTCGTGTGGCGGCAACGCACCCACCGCGCCCGCCACCGTGCCGGCAGCGACGCCCACCCTCGAGGCGACCGCCTCGGCGAGCGGCGCGCCAGGCACCCCCGAGGCGCCCCCTCGTACCGCCACACCCACTGGGCCCCGAGTCATCGAGACGGTCGTGCCCTCGGCGGTGACGACGGAGCAGCTCGCGCGCGTCGAGGCGGCCGTCGTGCGGATTCGCGGAGCTAGCCTGAGCCGCCCCGTGACCAGGCAGTTCGTCACCACCGCAGGCATGCGCGCCCTGATTGACGAAGAACTCGAAGACACGCAGGCCATCGAGTCAGTACGACTCGAGGGGTTGCTGCTGGAAGCACTGGGCATGGTCGCGCCGCGCACGGAGCTGCTCGAGGCATACCGCGACCTCCTCGGCGAGCAGGTCCTGGGCCTCTACAGCCCCGAGCGGAAAGCGCTCTACGTGCTTGCGAACGCCGAGCCCGGCCCCATCGAACTCGCGACCTACGCGCACGAGTACCACCACGCGCTGCAGGACCAGCGCTTCGACCTGGAGGCGCTGAGCGACGCCGTTCAGTCGAACCGGGACGCCTCGATGGCGCTGAGCACGCTGATTGAGGGCGACGCGGTGCTGACCCAGACCCAGTACATCTCGCAGGAACTCGGGCCGGCAGGGGCGCTCGCGCTGCTCGGCGCGGCGAGTGCCGCCCCTCGTCCCACGGCCCCTACGGTCCTCCTCGACCTCCTGCAGTTCCCCTACCTCCAGGGGCTGCCGTTCGTGCAGGCGCTCGCGGCCAACGGACGAGGCGTCAGCGGCATCGATGCGGCCTTCGCGCGGCCACCCGACTCCACCGAGCAGGTCCTGCACCCCGAGAAGTTCCGAGCGAGTGAGCGCCCCACTCCCGTGGCGTTTGCGCCGGCGCTGCCCTCGGGATGGCGCCTCGCAGGCAAGCCCGAGGGCGATGTGCTCGGCGAGTACTTGCTGCGACGGTGGCTCCGTGACTCGGGCCTCCAGGCCACCTCTGCGCAGACGGCCGCGGCCGGGTGGGGAGGCGATCGGTTCGTGGTCGCCGAGGACCCGAACGGCGTACGAGGGCTGGTCGCACGGATCGTGTGGGACACCCCCGCAGACGCCGACGAGTTCGCGGCCGTGCTCATCCCCGGGCCGCCATCGGACGGACTCCGCCTGGCGAGCGCGGGGCGCCGCTGGGTCGGGCTCGTGCGCCTCGACGCGCGCACGCTCCTGCTCGTGGTCGGCGCCGACCGTCCAGCCGCCGAGGCGCTCGGACGCGCGGCCGCGTCGGGCTAGACGCCGCCCCCGCCGGGAGCTCCTCCAGCGGCCACATCGGCCGTCGTTGACGATGCCGGAGCTCCCCGCGTACCGTGGCGGGGCACCACTACAAGACCAGGTGCGCCGCTGGGGGGGCCGCAAGGCTGAGATCCCGCGAGGGACCACTCCAGGAACCTGACCTCGGTAATGCGAGCGTAGGGAAGCGGCCGGTGAACCTCACCAGCACCCTCATCCAACCGACGGTCTCGCGACGCGCAGCAGCGCGGGCGTGTTCCTGCCTCCACGGCCCAGCACACCGTGCTCGGACGGAGGCCCGCGATGATCATGGAGATCGAGTGCCTGGCGAACCCACCCGGCACCCCTGACGACCGGTTCCGACACATCGAGGCCGCGATCGCGGTGATCGAGCAGTCCGGACTCACCTACGAGGTCGATGCGCTGGGGACCACCATCGAGGGCGACCCGGACCAGCTGTGGCCGCTGCTGCGTGCGGTCCACGAGGCCTGCCTGGAATCGGGCGCCGACTCGCTGGTCACCGTGGTCAAGGTCGCGCAGACATCGGCGCGGCTCACTCCGTCGACGATCGCCAGCCTCACGGGCAAGTTCCGGGCGTGAGACTGAGCGGCCAGGTGCTCCGCTCGCACGGCCCGGCGATCGGGCTGCTCGCGGCGCTGGTGCTCGCGTGGGAGCTGGTCGTGCGTGCGCTGGAGGTCCCGGTGTACCTCGTCCCCGCGCCGACGCGGATCGCCCGTGCAGCGTACGAGGTCCGTGCCGTGCTCCCCGCCCACGTGCGCACCACACTCACCGAGGCGCTGGCGGGTCTCGCCGTTGCGGCGGTGAGCGGCGTGGCCCTGGCCGCGCTCATGGCCAGCGTGCCGTTCCTGCGCCGCGGGCTGTACCCGCTGCTGGTGCTCTCCCAGAACGTGCCCCTGGTCGTGATCGCGCCGTTGATCGTGATCTGGTTCGGCTTCGGCATCCTGCCGAAGGTGCTCGTGGTCGCGGTCGTCGGCTTCTTTCCGATCGCGGTGAACACCGTGGAGGGGCTGCTCGCCGCCGACGGCGGGATGATCGACCTCGTGCGGAGTATGGGCGGAGGCCGGTGGCAAGTGCTGCGCCTGGTCCGGCTGCCCGCGGCGCTACCCGCGTTCTTCAGCGGCCTCAAGATCAGCGCCACCTACGCGGTGCTGGGCGCAGTCATTGGCGAGTGGGTCGGCGCGAGCTCGGGGCTCGGGCTGTTCATTACCCGCGCGCAGGCGTCGTTTCGCACGGATCGAGTGTTCGTCGCGGTCCTGATCATCGCCGGGATCAGCATCGCGCTGTTCGCGCTCGCGGAGTTGCTGGCGCGGGTCGTCATGCCCTGGCGCTACACGCGGGCGTCGACCGAGTAGCGATCAGGAGGATGCAGTGAAGTCGAAGTTCGCACGCTGGGCTGCCGTCGCCTGCGCGCTGCTGGCAGTGGCGCTCGTGGCTGGCGCGTGCCGCGACGAGGACGGCGACGCGCCTGGCGCGAGCGGCCTGACCCCCGTCACCCTGATGCTCAACTGGTCACCGAACAACCACCATGCCGGCATCTACCTCGCACAGGCACGCGGCTGGTACCGGGACGCCGGAATCGACCTGCAGATCGTCGAACCCTCGCAGGCGGGGGCCGATGCGGTGATCGCCACCGGGGGCGCGGACTTCGGCATCTCGCAGTCCGAGTCGCTGTTGCCCGCCCGCTCCGAGGGCGCACCCATCGTGTCGATCGCGACACTGTTGCCGTACAACGACTCCAGCCTCATGGTCCTCGGCGACCGAGGCGTGACGCGCCCGCGCGACCTCGCGGGGCGGCGCTACGGGGGATACGGCGGCCCCCTCGAGACGCAGCTCGTGAAGACCCTCGTGGCATGCGACGGCGCGGACCCCGAGTCCGTGGAGTTCGTCGAAGTGGGGAACATCGACTACCTGACCGGCCTGGCCTCGGGGCGTTTCGACTTCGTGTGGGTCTTCGAGGGGTGGGACGTGATCCGCGCTCGCGCGGTGTCGCGCGCCAACGTGACCTCGATCCGCTTCGTCGACTACCAGCGGTGCATCCCGGACTGGTACACGCCGATCATCATCGCGAGCGAGCGCACGCTGCGGGAGCGGCCGGATCTCGTGCGGCGGTTCCTGGAGGCGACCACTCGCGGCTACCAGGCGGCCACGCGCGAGCCCCTCGAGGCCGCGAACGCGCTCCTGCGGGCCGCGCCGGAGTCGGACCCCGACCTGGTCCAGGCCAGCGCCGTGTACCACGCACCGAAGTACCTCGCCGCCGACGGGCGCTGGGGACGACAGGACGCCGACACCTGGGCGCGGTTCGCGACGTTCCTGCGCCGAGCGCAGCTCCTCGAGAAGGACATCGACAGCGCACAGGCGTTCACCAACGAGTTCCTCCCGGAGTAGCGGGCACCCTCCGTGAGCACCTCGCCAGCCGCGATCTCCGTCAGTGGGCTCACACACACGTTCGAAGGTGAGCACACGGTCGCGGCGTTGCGAGACGTCACCCTCGAGGTTCCCCGGGGCGCGTTCGCGAGCCTGATCGGGCGCAGCGGCTGCGGCAAGAGCACGCTCCTGAGGGTGCTCGCCGGGCTCGTCACCCCAACGTCAGGCGAGGCACGCATCGATGGCAAGGCGGTCGGCGGCAGGCTGGGGCACGCCGCGTATATGCCCCAGCAGGACACGTTGCTGCCCTGGCGGCGCGCCATGGGCAACGCCGTACTCGCGCTCGAACTGCAGGGCATGCCGCGCGACGAATGCGAGCGGCTCGCACGGCCCCTGCTCGAGCGGTTCGGCCTGGGCGAGTTCGTGCGTGCGTGGCCCTCCGAGCTATCCGGCGGGATGCGTCAGCGGCTCGCGCTTGCGCGGACGTTCCTCGCCCGAGGGCCGCTGATCCTCGACGAGCCGTTCGGCGCCCTCGACGCCCTCACCCGGCAGGAGATGCAGCTGTGGCTGCAGGAGGTGTGGAGCGCGGCACCCGTCGAGGAGCGGCGCGCCGTGCTGCTCGTAACGCACGACATCGACGAGGCCCTGCTGCTCTCGGACGTCGTGCACGTCATGTCGGACCGACCAGGCCGCATCGTGGCGCGCATCGAGGTGCCGCTTGCACGTCCCCGCACGATCGCCGACGTGACGACGGGCGAGTTCGCCGCCTTGAAGGCGGCGGTACTGCGCGCGCTCGGACGGGGGACGGGTTAGCGGCCCTGGAAGTCCGGTTCGCGGCGTTCCGCGGTTGCCCGAACCCCCTCGCGGTAGTCCTGCGTCTGACGGAGCCAGTCCTGCTCAACCTGCTCGCGATCCGTGGCCGCGCGAATGCGTTCCCCGTTGACGACCCCGCATCGCGAACGT
>CADEHD010000016.1:10988-16190 GCA_902827055.1 uncultured Chloroflexota bacterium
ATGCGCTCGGCGAGTCCCTGTCGCAACGTGCGCCTGATCGAGCGCACGGCCAGCGGCGCGGAGCCCGCGATCTCGAACGCCAGCTCGAGGGCGCGAGCGCGCACCTCGTCGTGCGGCACCACCATGTCGCACAGGCCGATACGCAGCGCCTCCTCCGGGCGAACGCGCCGCCCGGTGTAGAGCAGCAGCGCTGCCTGTTGCTGGCCCACGAGCGCAGGCAGCGTCTCCGTGATCCCGAATCCCTGGTGGAATCCCAGTCGCGCGAAGTTCGCGCTGAAGCGCGCCTCCGTCGAGGCGACGCGGAAGTCCGCGCTCAGGGCCAGCCCCAGCCCGCCGCCGATCGCCGGACCCTGCACAGCGGCGACGACCGGAGTCTCGTTCTCGAACAACCGCACGCCCTCGTTGTAGAGGCGGTAGCCGCCGCGTCGTCCGCCGGGCGCGGGACCCTCACCGCCGATGTCGCCGGTCGTCGGCGCGCTCGCCAGCTGGGCGCCCGCGCAGAACGAGCGGCCCGCGGCCGCGAAGACGATGGCGCGCACGTCGGTGTCGCGGTCGATGTCGGCGTACGCATCGGCGATCGAGCGCACGATGACCGTGTCGAAGTAGTTGTGCGGAGGGCGCTGCATCTCGACGACGGCCACATGGCCGTCGATCTCCACCGCGATGTCCGGGTAGCTGCCAAACTGGGTCATTGCATCACCTCCCGCATCAGCGTCGTGGCCGTGGTCGATCGGGCGGAGTCCCGAGTTAGCCGCCCAGGCTCCAGGGCGTGTGCTCAGGCGCCTCCTCGGAGAGGTGGAAGCGCGGCAACGCCAGCCCGTCGCCGAGGGGAGTGAACCCGACCTCGACCCGCAGACCGATCGCGACGCGCTCGAGCGACTCCGGCCGGTCGTTGGCATCGACGAGCATCGAGAGCACCCGCAGCCCATCGTGCTCCGTCGGCACGCCGCGCTGCTCGTCCAGCTCGACCAGCACGATGGCGTACGGGACCTGGTCGCGGAAGGACGGATGGATCGGGTGCATGACCGCCTCATACGAGTAGATCGTGCCCTTGCCACTGACCTCCGCCCACTCCCACTCGAGCGCAGTGCAGAAGGGGCAGGCATTCCCGATCGGGTAGCGCAACCGGGCGCACTCCGCGCAACGCTGCAGCACGAAGCGTCCTGCCGCCGCCGCCTGCAGGAATCCGAGGTGCTCCGGGTCGTTGGGTGCGATCGCGACGGTCGCACCGAGGAACTCTGCCATGTGCGTCTCCCCTCGAAGATGTGCGCCGCGGGCTAGTTGTGCATGATGAGCGCGGAGCCGGTCGCCGGCATGGCCCACCCGAGGTTCATCGTGATCTCGGCGTCCTTGACCTGGCGGCACCCGCCCTCGGTGTAGTCGTAGCTGTGCTCCCCGGCCGCCCAGTTGGGACAGTAGTCGTCCGCGAGCCCGCGGAGTTGCCGCACGTTCTCGACGATGTGTCCGATGCCGTGCGTGTAGCCCTCGCAGAGGTGTCCGCCCGAGGTGTTGTTCGGGCGTGCGCCGCCGAGCTCGATGATCCCGCTCGACACGTAGTCGCCACCCTCGCCTTCCTTGCAGAAGCCGTAGGCCTCGAGCTGCAGCATCGTGGTGAACGTGAAGGCGTCGTACGAGCCGGTGACGTCAACGTCCTGCGGACCGATCCCCGCCTGTCCGAAGACGATGGGCGCACCGTACACGCCCGCCACCCGCGAGATCGGACCGCGGCTCCAGTGGTAGCCCCCGGGCTGCTCCTTGTTGACGCGCCCGGCGACGCCCATGATCCAGGCAGGGCGCTGGCGCAGGTTCCGAGCGCGATCGGCGCTGGTGACGATGATCGCCACTCCGTTGTCCGTCTCCACGCAACAATCGAGGAGGTGGAGTGGCTTCGTGATCCAGCGCGAGTTGAGCACGTCCTCCACGCTGATGCGCTGCTTGTAGTAGGCGCGCGGGTTGTTCGAGGCGTGGTGGCTGTGCGCCATCTTGACGTGCGCCACCTGCTCGGAGGTCGTGCCGTACTCGAACATGTGGCGCATGAACGAGGGGGCGAACGACTGCGCCGCTGAGTTCATGCCGTGGATGCCCGCTTCGAGCGAGGTCCCCGTGAAGACCGGGCGCTGCCGCCCCGTCCCCCCGATGCGCGCCTCGGTGAATCCGTTCATGGCGCGGAAGATCGCCACCGTGCTGCACATGCCCGCCTCGATCACGCCCATCGCGATCCCGATCAGCGCCTCGATGCTGGAGCCGCCGCCGGAGCAGTCCATGTAGAAGTTGAGCCGGATGCCCAGGTCGCCGGCGATCGTGGGCGACGCCGTGGAGTCGTTGCCGTGGTACGACAGCATGCCGTCGACCTCGCCCGCCCCAAGGCCGGCATCCACCATCGCGGCGCGGACCGCCTCGACGCCGAGCGCCCGCGTCGTGCGCCCCGAGTTGCGCGAGAACTCTGTCATCCCGATCCCGACGATGGCGTACTTGTCCTTCAGGCCCGGCATATGACCGCCTCCGAGGTGTTCGCTCAGACGGCCGGGATTGTACTCCTCGAGCTCACGTCCTCGGCGTGCCGGGCTGGTCCGGACGCGGTCGATAGACCGGGTCGTCGTAGACCTCGAGGCGCACCTCGCCGCTTGTGGTGTCGAGCACGGCAAACGACGACCGGAAGCCGTTGCGCGGATCACGAGGCTGGCCCGCGGATCCGGGGTTGATCACCAGCGTGTCGCCCTCGCGGTGCGCAAGCGCGTAGTGCGTGTGTCCGTAGATGACGAAGTCCGCACCGAGGGTGGACCAGCCGCGCATGCGGGGCGTCTCCGCGTACACGTACTCGAAGGGCTCCTCGGGCGCCGCGTGAAACATCGTGAGCCGCCGGCCTCCGATGCGCGCATCGAGGCGAGTCGGCTGGCTGCCCAGCCAGCGCAGGAGGTCCCGATCGGTGGACGGGCTCTCGCGCACCCGCTCCCCGTGTGGGCCCAGCACGTCGAGATCGTGGTTCCCGAGGACCACCCGAGCACCGATCTCGCGCAGCCGCCCCACCACCTCGTTGGAGAATCGGAATCCGGAGACCAGGTCGCCGACGCAGAGGACCTCGTCGACCACGCCCATCGAGGCCAGCGCGTGGTCCAGCGAGCGAATGTTGCCATGGACGTCGGAGACGATCCCGATCCTCACGGGCGCCTCATCGGAGCAACTCGGACACCGTGACGATGCGCAAACCCCGAGCCTTGATCGCCTCCAGCGACTCCCGGAGGACGAGCCGCGTCTGCTCGCTGTCACAGTGACTGACCGTGATCACCCCGTTGCCGAGCTCGGCCGCCAGGTCGAGGTTGTTCGCAACCTGCTGGGGCGTGAACGGGCGCCAGTCGCCCGAGTCACCGGTGACGAGCTCGCCGCGCGCGTTGCGCTCCTGGGTCCAGAAAACGTGCACTGGCCAGCCCGCGCGGGCCGCAGCGGCGAGCACGCGATCGTCGCGTGCGCCCGAGGGCGCGCGCCACAGTGGACGGGTCGCCCTGCCTGTGACCTCGAGGAACGTCCGCTCGCCCGCCTCGAGGTCCGCGATGATCTGCGCGTCCGTCAGCGAGGGGTAGTCGGGATGCCGGTCGCTGTGATGCGCGAGCTCGTGCCGCGCCGCGATGTCGCGCGCGAGGTCCGGGTACGCACGGACCCAGTCGCCGATCATGAAGAAGGTCACGGACACATCGGCCTCGCGCAGGATCTCGAGGATCTCGCGGGTCGGCCCGGCGTGGCCACCGCAGTCGAACGTGAACGCGAGCTCGCGACGGTCGCCTGGCCCGCGCGACACCTCGATTGGCCCACGCGCGCCGACCTCACCGCCTGTACCAGTCGTCGCTGAGGGCGACGGGACGGCGGACGGAGGCACCACAGGCAACGGGGCCTCCGAGGGCAACGCGGCCGTCGGAATCGTAGTCGCGGCCGCCACCGGCACGACGGGAGCGACTGTCGCCGCCGTCACCTCGGCCCCACGAGCCGGTGACGCCGCGATCTCCGAGGGGCGATCGCCGGTCGCCGCTCCCCCTCCACACGCGACGAGGGCTGCGGCCAAGACGAGCGGCGCGAGCGTCCAGCGCCTCACGCCGGACGGCGCTCCTCGATCCGACCCATCGCACGATCCGGGACGATGCGCACCGCGACCGTGCCGCGCTCGTCGAGCTCGGAATCGAGATCTGCGTCCGAGAGCTCGCCCAGCGGACGTCGCGAGTTCGCGCGCGCCCGTCGGATCGCCGCCCGACGCTCGTGCCCAGCCTCGAGGATCGTGGCGGCCCCATAGACCACCAGGTTGAGACCGCCATCGGGGACCAGTAGCGCCACGGCGGGGACACGCCGGATGTTGCGCGCCTTCGCGCTCATACCGCCTGTCTGCAGCACGATGTCGGTCCCGTCGTACTCGTAGGCGATCCAGGTGAGCTGAGGCGTGCCGTCACGCCGCGCCGTCCCCAGGGCAGCGAGGCGATGCTCGCTCAGGTACTGCCGTTGCTCGGTGGTCAGCACGAGCGGACTCCTTTCGAACGGGAGCTGGATCGTAGGCGAGTCGCACGCCCCCGCGCGCCCTCGGACCTTGCGAGGCGAAGATGAGCGTGAGAGGGTGAGACGCGGTCCACGAACGGACCCCTCGATGGGTGGAGCACCATGACGCTTGACCAGCCAACGGACGCGGACCGCGCCCAGGCGAGCGACGCCAACCTCGCGAAGATGTGGAAGTTCGTAGAGACCTTCTCCCAGAAGAGCGGCACGTACCTACACCCCCAGCGCGAGATCACCGAGTTCCTCGTGATCGGGCTCGCCAAGCACATCGAAGAGGTGGGGCGCCCCCTCTGCCCCTGCAACTTCTACGTCGACAAGGCCGAAGAGGCGAAGCGCAGTACGTGGAGCTGTCCGTGCGAGGAAATGCAGAAGTGGAAGTACTGCCACTGACTGCTCTTCTGTAATTCGGAAGGTCTTCCGATCACAGAACACCTGCCTGCAGACCACGAGGGTCGCGAGATCTACGGGCTCATCGAGGACCCCACGCCCGACAAGGGTCGCGCGCTGGGTCGCGTCGCCGAGAAGCAGGGCCGCGAGATCCGGAAGGGCGATGGCCCCTCGGACCCTCCGAGCACCCCTCCTGAAGACACTGAGGCGTCAGAGGTCGACGAATCGTCGGCGCTGGGAGAGACGCTCTCGCATCTCCAGCTCCTCCAGGACGAGGAGCGC
>CADEHD010000017.1 GCA_902827055.1 uncultured Chloroflexota bacterium
GCCATGACCAAGGGCGACGCCATGGTCCAGCATGTCGACCTGGGGCCGGCCAAGCGCTACGACCTGGTCAACGGCTGGTACCAGGGCCGCGACACGCGGTACTGGGACTTCGGGATGGCCTCCCCGGTGACGGCCTCGGGGGCGGTGACGCCGGCCCCGATCTACGCGTTCGCGAGCGGCACCAACGCCGACGGCACGCCCCGCCTCGTAAGCGGGCAGCACAACGTGATCGATGTGATCCCGGGGCAGCCGGGCTACAGCGACCTCTGGCAGGTCATGCTGGTCACCGTCCCGGCGGGCTTCGAGGCGGACAGCATCCGCTCGAAGGCGGACATCGACGCGCGGGGGCTGCGAGCGACGCCCGCGGGCATCCTCGTGAACTGTCCGGTGGTGCCGCAGGGGAGCAGCCTCGAGGGCAACAAGGAACTGGTCCAGGGCTGGTATCGCGGTCAGCACGTGTTCTACCCGGACTTCGGCACGAACCAGCCTGTGTCGATCCCGATCTGGGCGTTCGCCACGGGGATGAACGCGGACGGCACTCCGCGCCTGGTCGCGGGCCAGCGGAACGTCATCGACGCGGTGCCGGGACAGGCGGGCTACAGTGCGTTCTGGCGGGTGCACCTGGTGATGGTCAACCCCGGGTACGAGGCGAACTCGATCAAGTCGGCGGCGCAGGTGGCGTCGTCGGGCCTGCAGGTCGTGCAGACGCCGCTCGTGGTCAACTGTCCGGTCGAGAGCCCTCGCGCCTAGGGGGCTCGGAGGGAGCGCGCCATGGAGTGGATCGGTGACCTGGAACGGTGGGTCGCGAACACGGTCTACCCGTGGCGCATCCCGCTCGCCCTGGTGCTGGTGGCCGCCGCCGGTGTGCTGGGCGTGGTCCTGGCGCGCCGTGGCATCCTCGGGAGGGTGCTGGCGAGGGGCCGGGCGCGCCCAGTGCTGAGCGGGGTGCTCCTCGTGCTCGTGATAGCGACCGCGGGCCCCGCCACGTACTACCTCACGGCGCCGCTCTGGACGCGCTCGGCGCTGCAGGAGTCGAACCTCGTGACGGTGCCGACTGCGGAGGGCGGCGCCATGGCGAGCGGTGTCGGGGCGGGGCCGTCCGCCGAGGGCGCGCGGCTCATCGGGCAGGGCGACATCGCCGGGGCGGACGCGTTCCACTTCGGTCGGGGGCGCGCGGAGCTGATCGCGCTGGACGGCGCGCACATCCTCCAGGTGCGGGAGTTCTCGGTGCGGAACGGGCCGGACCTGTTCGTCTACCTGTCCTCGAGCGCCACGCGCCCCGATGCCGGCGCGGTGCAACTCGGGCGGTTGAAGGCGACGGATGGGGAGTTTCGGTACGACCTGCCGCCGGGGGCAACACTCCCGGCGAACCCTCACTTCCTGGTGTGGTGCGAGCAGTTCGCGGTGCTGTTCGCCTCGGCCAGCCTTGCGCCGGGCTCGTGACGACGTACGCCATCGCGGCTGCCGCCCGTATGCTGCGAGGGGCGGGCGATGAGGGCGACATGACCGGCGCGCGGATCCTGGTCGTCGAAGATGAGCCGACGATGGCGGAGGTCACGGCGCGCTATTTGCGGCGCGACGGGCACGACGTGCGCGTGGTGCACGACGGCCAGGACGCCATCGATGCGCTGCCGGTGTTCGAGCCGGAGCTGGTGGTGCTGGACCTGATGCTCCCGCGGGTGGACGGACTCGAGGTGTGCCGTCGGATCCGGGCGCGCGGCAACACTCCGGTGATCATGCTGACGGCGCGCACGGACGAGGTCGATCGACTGATCGGGTTCGGGCTCGGTGCCGACGACTATGTGACGAAGCCGTTCAGCCCTCGAGAGCTGGCGGCGCGCGTGCTGGCGGTGCTGCGCCGGAGCAGCGAGCAGCGCGCGCCCGGCGAGGGCGGCGTGATCCGCGTCGGGGCGCTACGCATCGACACGACGCGCCGGACCGTGGAGAACGCGCTCGGGCCTGTGGCGCTCACCGCCCGCGAGTTCGACCTGCTGGCCTACCTCGCGGTGCACGCCGGGCAGGTGTTCACTCGGGATCAGCTGCTGGATGCGGTGTGGGACACCGACGCGCCGACGGAGCCGGGGGCGGTGACGGTCCACATCCGTCGCATTCGCACGAAGCTCGAGGAGGACCCCTCGAGGCCGCGTTACGTCAAGACTGTCTGGAACGTTGGCTACAAGCTCGAATCCTGAGGCACGCCTCCGGCGCACCGTGACGGACGGTGCCGGCTGGCGGCTCGCGCTCGCGGCGGTGGTGCTGGCGGGCGCCGGTGGGACGGCGTTGCTCGTCGCGGCGGCGCTGCTGCAGATGACGTCCGCCGAGTTCCAGCAGCTCGCGCTGTACATCGTGGGGACGTCGGCGGCATCGCTGGCCGTCGGGTCGGTGGCGCTCGTGATCGTGGACCGGATGCTGCGGCCTTCGCTAGCGATGCGCGCCTTCCTCGGGGCGCTGACCGGGACGCTGACGGCGTTCGCCCACGTTCTGCTGGTGTCGAGCCTGATGTTCGTGAACACGGACCACGACCTGCGTCTGCTGATCGTGCTGCTGGCGGCTGGCGGCTTCGTGACCGTGTTCTTCTCGGTGCTGGTGGCGCAGGTGACCGCGCGCCGCCTCGATGTGCTGCGCGGCCTGGTGCGACGGCTGGCGCAGCACGACTACTCGCCGCCCGCGTCGCTGACCGGGGGCGGGAGCGAGGTGGCGCAGCTGGCGGCGGACATCGAGTCGCTGCGGGTGGAACTCGCGGGCATCGAGGCGGAGCGGGCGGCGCTGCAGCGCGAGCAACGGGAGCTGACGGCGGCGATCTCGCACGACCTGCGCACGCCGGTCGCGACGGTGCGTGCCATGGTCGACGCGCTGGAGGACGGCGTGGTCGACCGCCCGGACGAGATCCGCGACTACTACGGGCGGATCCGGCGCGAGACGCAGCGGCTGTCCTCGATGATTGACGACCTGCTCCAGCTGGCGCGCCTCGATGCCGGCGTGCTCCCCCTCGACCGGCGGCCGGTGTCGCTGCAGGACGTGGTCGCGGAGGTCATCGATGCGCTGCGGCCGCAGGCGGAGCGCGGGGGCGTCGGGCTGCGGCTGGCGGTGGAGGGCGAGGTGCGGCCGGTGCGCATCGACGCGGCGCAGGTCGAGCGGGCCGTGGCGAACCTGGTGCGCAACGCGCTCGCGCACACGCCTGCGGGGGGCGAGGTGCGCCTCGCGGTGGGCGCGGCGGGGCGGCAGGTGCGCCTGGTGGTGCAGGACACGGGGACGGGGATCGCGCCGACCGACCTCGAGCGGATCTGGGATCGCTTCTACCGTGCGGAGCCGTCGCGTTCGAGCACGGTGGGCGAGGGCTCGGGGCTCGGGTTGGCGATCGTGCGGGGGATTGTCGAGGCGCACGGGGGGCAGGTCGGGGTCACCTCAACGCCCGGTGCCGGTGCGTCGTTCACGATCACGCTGCCGCTGGCGGGTTGAGGCGGTCAGGCCGCCGTCTGCGTGCCGCCCGAGGAGGTGTCGCCGGCCGAGGCGCTGGCGTGCACCAGGGTCACGGTGAATTCGCTGCCGGCGCCGAGCTCCGAGCGCACCTCGATGGTCCCGCCGAAGGCCTCGACGACACGCTGCACGAAGTAGAGCCCGAGGCCCGTCCCGCGAATCTGCGCGCGGTCCGGCCGGTCGACGCGCTTGAAGCGCTGGAAGACCGAGTCGAGTGCGCCCTCCGGGATGCCAAGGCCCTCGTCGGAGACGGTGCACGCGACGTGGTCGTCGCCCGGGGTGGCGGCGATGCGGACGCGGCCGCCCGCTGGTGAGTACTTGAGGGCGTTGCTGAGCAGGTTCTCGAACACCTCGATGAGCTTCTGGCGGTCGGCCCAGACCCAGAGGTCGGCCGGGACGTCCACCTCGAGTTCGTGCTCGGTGGTGGCCAGCGTGCCGGCCGAGCGCACCGCGATCTCGATGGCCTCGGCGAGATCCACGGGGACGCAGTCCACCACCAGCGCCCCGGACTCGATGCGGGAGACGTTGAGGAGGTCCTCGATGATGCGGCTGAGGCGCTCGGCCTCGCTGACGATGACGGTGAGCCAGGCGTGCTCCGGCCGAGCGATATCGCAGCTTTCGAGCAGCAGCTCGGAGAAGCCGAGGATGCCGGTGAGGGGCGTGCGCAGCTCGTGGGAGGCGAGCCCAACGAACTCGGTCTTGAGGCGGTCGAGCTCGATCGCCCGCTCGACGTTGGCCTCGAGGGCCTTGCGCTCGGTCACCTCGCGCATGTTCAGGACGATGCCGCCGACGGCCGGGACGCCGGTCAGGTCGATCAGGTGCGACTCGAAGATGCGTGCGGCGGGGACGCCGTGCAGGCCGTGCTCGACCGTGGCGCCGCCCGTGGCGCTCGAGGCGCGCAGGGCAGCGTGCGCGCGGAGCCGGTCGGACTCCACGATGAGGTCCACGAAGTGACGCCCGACCAGCGCGTCGGACTGGAGGCCGAGCAGTCGCTCCACGGAGGGTCCCACGTACGTCACCTCGCCAGATGGGGCGACGACCCAGATCACGTCGGAGCCGTAGCTGACCAGGGAGCGGAACCACTCCTCGCTGCGGCGCGTCTCCTCCTGGGAGAGCTCCAGGCGGCGGGCCATTTCGTTGAAAGCGCGCACGACGCTGCGGAACTCCTCGAGGTCCACGCCGGTCATGCGCTCGTCGAGGTGGCCGTCGCCGATGCGCGAGATCGCGGACGAGAGGGCGTAGACGACGTTCGAGAGCCGGCGCGACAGCCAGATGGCGAGGATCGAGACGGCGAACGCGGAGACGGCGGCGGCGACCCCTGTCTCGCGGAGGATCTGGCCGGTGGACGCGAACACCTCGCCCTCGTTGATGCGCGCGGCGACCCACCAGCCCGCGCCCGGGACGGGGTGGGCGTGCCAGAGCGCGCCGCCAGCGCTGATGGTGGTGTCGATGCCGGGGCGGGGCTGCAGGGCGGTGGGTGCGAGCAACTCGACGCCATCGGGCCCGGCGATGGCGTTGCCGCGGTCGTCGAGGAGATAGAGGCCATCGAGCGCAGCAGAGCCGCCGGCATCGATCGAGACGCTGATCGCCTCGAGGGGGGCGGCGAGCGTGGGAATCGGCATCTGCCCGAACACGACGGCGTGCACCTCCCCGGCAGCGTCGAAGACGGGGGAGGCGAACACGACGATGAGGTGGAGCGGCGCTCCCCCGAGGTGGGCTGCCGACATGGCGGGCCTGCCCTCGACGGCGGCGCGGAACCATGGCTTCGAGCCCCAGGCGCCGCCGTAGGCGAAGTCCGTGGAGCCGACCACCTGGCCGGACGGCGTGACCAGCGTGATGTCCTCGAAGGCGGGGTACAGGCGCTTGGCAGCGAGGAGTTGCGCCTGGTGCTCGTCTCGCGTCGAGCTGGGGTCGGTGAGGACGGGGTTGGCGGCGAGGGTGCGGATGGCCGCCTCGGCGTCGGCGATGCGCAGCTCGAGGAGCGCGACGCCGTCCGCGACGCGCGCCTCGAGCTGCTCCTCGGCGCGCGCGTACTCGCTGGTCCGCTCGAACCAGACCTTGTAGCCCGCGAATCCGATCACGGGCAGCAGCCCCACGACCAGCAGGAGCGCGAGGAGTCGCGCACGGAGGCTGCTCAGCGGGGACTGGGGCAGAGGCATCCGCAGGCTACTCGGGGACCGCGGGCGTGAACCCGACCCCGGCCCAGGCGCGATTCCACGCGGTCTGCGCGAGGGTGTCGAGGACGCGCCAGCGCTCGAGGCGGCCGATGTGCCGCATGCCGATCTCCTCGTGGAGCTGCTGCGACATGCTGGCCTGCACCCGGCTGACGTCGGCGCGCTGGGCGCCGGGGTAGCCGTAGCCTGTGAAGTCGGTGGCGCGACGGTGGACGTCCGGGCGCAGCAGGTAGTTGATGAGGTCGTTGGCCGCGGCCTGCTGGCGAGAGCCTCGGGAGACCGCGAGCACGTCGACGTAGAGGTCCGCCCCCTCCTCGGGGATCACGAACCGGAGGTCCGGGTTCCGTTCGAGGGCCCACGCGGCGTCACCGCTGTAGGCCATGCCAAGGTCGATGCGGCCCTCAACGAGGGCGTCACGCAGGTCGACGGACTCCATCAGGGGGATGCCGCGCTCGACGCGCCGCGCGACCAGCTGCGCGGCGGCGGCGAGCTCATCATCGTTGCGGTAGTTCAGCGAGCTGCCGAGGCCCTTCAGGCCGAGGCCGAGCGCGACCATCCAGTCGCCGTCGATCGCGGCTCGCGCGGGGTCGGCGGTCTCGAAGGCACTCCAGGATGACGGCGCCGGCAGGCGCTGGCTGTTGTACACGAGCCCGGTCGTGCCCCAGTCGTACGGCGCGGTGTGGGTGTTCTCGGGATCCCACGACCAGCCGAGGAAGTCCGGGGAGATGTGGCGCAGGTTCGCCACGCGGGCGCGATCGAGCGGGGCGATCAGGCGCAGCTCCGCGAGCCGACCGGCGATGTCGCCGGTCACGATGATCACATCGAAGCGGTCGGCGGCCTCCTGCAGGCTGTCCACGACCTCGTGCTGCGTGCCGAAGGTCACGATCTCGACGGCGATGCCGGTCTCGGCCTCGAAGTCGGCGAGCACCTCGGGGGGCACGTAGTCCTCCCACGAGTACAGCGTGAGGACCGTGGGAGCCGGGGCCGGGCCGGAGCAGGCGGCAAACTCGCACGCCCACGCCGCCACGGCCAGGAGAGCACGGAGCCGCATACCAACCTCCCTGGGGACGTGTGCCCTGATCCTCGGCAGGGCGGGGGCGCGGCGCAGGGCGGTGAGGGGCGTCAGGGGGCGCACTCGCGAGCGGCCCGCTGATGCCTCGGGAGCTGCGGCTCGGTGTGCGCGACGCCGAAGATCATGGCGGCCTCGATGGAGGATCCGTCGTGAGGCCGTTACGACGCACGGAGGCGAACGTGGGGCAGGGCGTGTCCGTCCGCTGGCAGATCATCCTGCCGTTCGCCGCGCTGGTTGTACTGACCTCGGCCGTGGCGGCGTACGTCGTCACGGACCTCCTGCAGAGTTCGCTCGAGACCCGGTTCCTCGGCCACCTGGTGGAATCCAGCCGCGTCGCGGCGGAGTCGCTGGTTCGACGCGAACGCGCGCACCTGGAGCTGACGCGAAGCATCGCGCACACGTCGGGCGTGGCGAGCGCCATCGAGCGGGACCCGGCCGCTCTCGAGCGGCTGGTGCTGCCCCTGGCGACGAACGCGGGCATCGAGCGAGTGGACGTCCTCGATGTCGCGGGGGCGCCGGTGCTGCGCCTGCAGCGGCGCGCAGGGGGCGACGGCTACGACACGGCCGCGGACGGGACCCTCGACACGGCCGGGTTGGGTCGGGTGCTGGCCGGTGACTCCGATGAGCGCGGGGACAAGTTCAGCGACCTCGCGGAGCTGGGTGGCGAGACCTGGATCGTGACGGCAGCGCCGATCGCGCTCGACGGGACGACGCGCGGTGTGGTGCTGGTCGCGACCCGCCTCGAGAGCGCGCTGGCCGCCGCGCGCACGGAGGCACTGGCCGACCTCACTGTCTTTGGCCCGGACGGAGACCTGCTCGCCTCGACCTCGGCGGCGCGGCGCGAGGCGGCGTCGCGCGTCGACGCGCCGGAGACGGGCGCGATCACGGAACTCGAGGTGGCGGCCCGCTCCTACCGTGAGCTGTACGCCGACCTCCACCTGCGCGGGGAGCCCGTGGGCTACCTTTCGGCGGCGCTGCCTTCGGACTTCCTCGCGGAGGCGGTCTCGGGCGCACAGTGGCGCATGATGCTGCTGCTCGCGGTGGGCCTCGGGGCCACGCTGCTCGTCGGGACCACGGTGGCACGACGGCTGACCGGGGCGCTGACGCGCCTGGTGGCGACGGGGCGCCAGGTGACGGCGGGCAACCTCGGGGCGCGAGCGAGGCTGACGCGCCACGACGAGATCGGCGAACTGGGGGACACCCTCGACCGGATGACCCAGGTGCTGCAGCGTCAGCACCTCGGCGCGCTCGCGGCGCTGGTGTCCGCCATCGATGCGCGCGACCCGTACACCCGAGGCCACTCGCTGCGCGTGGGCCATCTCGCGGCGACGCTGGGGATGGTGATGGGCCTGCCGCCGGAGCAACAGCACTCCCTGCAGGTGGGGGGGTTCCTCCACGACATCGGCAAGATCGGGGTGCGCGACGACGTGCTCCTGAAGCCGGGGCGACTCGAAGCGGACGAGCGCGCGGCGATCGAGAAGCACCCGACGATCGGGCACGAGATCCTCGCGGAGGTGGGGCTGGCGCCGGACGTGCTCGCGGGCGTGGTCTTCCACCACGAGCGGCTCGACGGGAGCGGCTACCCCCTCGGGCTGGTGGGGGAGGCCATCCCGATCACGGCGCGCGTGATCATGGTCGCCGACTTCTACGACGCTCTGGTGACGGACCGCCCGTATCGGGCGGGTCTGCCACCCGAGGACGCGTTGACGATCATGCAGGACGAGGTGCATCGCGGGAAGCTCGACGGCGACGTGATGGACGCGCTGCGTCGGGTGAAGGACGGCTGGGAGCAGCTCTGGCGCAACGACCCCCGCCTGACGGGATTCGACCTGGAGGTGGGCGCGCTGGACCCGGCGATGTTCACGCGGGCGGCGGCGTAGATGCGCCGCGTGCTGACCTCGATCGCCCAGGGGCTGGGGCTCCTCGTGGTGAGCTACGCGCTGGTCGCGGGCGTGGGGAGCGCGGCCTCGGCCGACTCGGCGACGCGCGTGCGCAGCGACCTCCGCCCGGGCATCAGCGCGGACTACGCACGCGACACGAGTGTCGTGGTCCTGGAGCCGCTGCTCCCGAGCATCTTCGAGTCGATCGAACGGGATGCGGCCTGGTCCGCACCCGCTGCGGCACCGACCTCAGCGCTGCCCGGCGCGCCTGCCGGACCGGGCACGCCACCCCGAGGGGGTGAGCCGACCGAGGCGGGAGACGGCTCGCCACGCGCGACGCCGGCGGGCACGCCTCGCGCCGACCTCGGCGGGCCGCGCGACGGGGCGACGCCCGTGAACCCAAGCGTGAACCCGGGCACGAACCCGACGTCCGCGGGTCCTGTGGTCGATCCCACGGCTCCGCCCGCCCCGACCTCGGCGCCCACGGCGGCACCGACGGCCGCGCCGACGGCCGCACCAACGGCCGCGCCGACTCCGGCGCCAACCGCGGAGCCGACCCAGGCCCCGACGCCGGCCGGCGGCGGTGGTACCGGCGGTGCTGGAGGTGCTGGCGGTGGCGGGAATGGCAGCCCGCCTCCCGATCCGGGGGGTGGTGGTGGGGCACCGCCGGATCCAGGCGGCGGCGGTGGGGCACCTCCGGATCCAGGCGGCGGTGGCGGTGGCCCGCCGGACGACCCCGGTGGCGGGAATGGCGGGGGCCGCCCGTAATCACGCTGGTGGTGGTGGGGCGGCGGCCGAACCGCGCCCCCGGATGTCGAAGCGGCAGTCGCATTCGAAGATCAAATACGAAGGGTCCGGAACACATGACAGAGGCACTCGACCGACCGCTGCGCGTGCTGATCGCCGACGACGAGGCAGTGATCCGCGCGCTCGTGCAGGCGGCGCTGGTCGGATGCGACGTCGACCTCTCCGTGGCCTGCGACGGCCTCGAGGCGCTGGACGCCATCCGCACGACGATCCCGGACGTGGCGCTCCTCGATGTGCGCATGCCGGGCATCGATGGGTTGCAGCTCTGCCGTGCGGTGCGCGGCGAGCGAGCGCTCGCGGAGACGCGGTTGGTGCTGCTCACCGCCACGGCAAGCGAGAGCGAAGGCCTGGGCGCGGGGGCGGACGCGTTCATGGCGAAGCCGTTTCGGCCGAGCGAGCTGCGGGACCTCGTGCAGGCGCTCGGGCGGCGCTCAGTGCAGGCTCGCGGCTGATCGCACGGGGCTGCCTGGTGACGAGACGGCCTCGCATGGTGGCCGTCGATCTGGAAGGAACCGGTCATGCGCATCCTGGTCACGGACGACGAACCGATGATCCGCGAGCTCGTGCGGGTGACGCTGTCGCGTGAACCGCGCTTCGAGGTCACGCTGGCCTCGGATGGTGCGATGGCCGTCGAGCTGGTTCGGCAAGAACGCCCAGCCCTCGTGCTGATGGACGTGCGGATGCCGGGCGTGGACGGGCTCGAGGCCTGCCGCCTGATCCGCGCCGACCGCGACATCGAGCAGCCGGTGATCATCATGCTGACCGCCATGGGGCAGGACAGCGACGTGCGCATGGGCCTGGAGGCGGGCGCGAACGAGTACTTCGTGAAGCCCTTCAGCCCGATCGCCCTGTTGCAGCGCGTCTACGAGGCGGCTGGGCTAGCCGCGTGACTGGTTTCGCCGAAGAGTTCGATCGGCTCTACCGGGAGGCAGGCGGTACTCACCGCGATCGCTCCGAGGCGCTGCGTGATCTCTTCGCGACCTACGAGCAGGCTCGAGTGTTCGCGGGCGAACTCACGGCCATGTTCTCGGCCGAGCGCGAGCGCGCGAGCGAACTTGAACGCACGCTGGCGGAGCTGCAGCGCTCCACCGAAGCGACCCAGCGCTCCGAGCTGCGATTCCGGTCGCTGGTATCGAACTCCTCGGATGCGGTGCTGGTGCTCGACCGCGGTGCCTCCGTCACCTATGCGAGTGCGGCAGCGGAGCGCGTGTGGGGCCTCGCGGCCGGCGACCTCGCCGGGAACGACCTCGCGCACATCCTCGCGGAGGACTCGCTGCGCGGACTGCGGGACGCGGTTTCCGCCACCTTCCACGGGGGGCGCGACCAGCCATCGCTGACGCTCCGGGCCCGCGCCGGCGACGGGGAGTGGCGTGACATCGAGGCGACGATCGGGCAGGTGCTCGATGCGGCGCTGGGCGACGGCGTGGTCGTCAACACCCGCGACGTGACGGACCGCAAGCGCCTGGAGACGGAGCTGTGGCAGCAGGCCCACCACGACAGCCTGACGGGCCTCAGCAACCGGCGCGCCTTCCTCGAGCAGCTGGACCGCTGGACCGCGAGCTCGGCGGTTCGTCCGGTCACGATGTTGCTCGTCGACATCGACCGGTTCAAGGCGATCAACGACTCGCTCGGGCACCGCGCCGGTGACCAGGCGCTGAACGAGATCGGGGCGATCCTGGCGAGTGCGGGCGAGCCGTATCGAGCGATGGTGAGCCGCCTCGGGGGCGACGAGTTCGGGCTGCTGGTCAGCGCCTCGGGGGATGGGGTGGACGCGCTGGTCTCGAGCATCGTCGATGGGACGTGCGGGGCGCAGCGGATGGGTGCGGCGCCGTCGGTGAGCGTGGGCGTGGCCGACCTCGCGATGGCGGAGTCGTGCGGCGTCGACCTGATGCGAGCCGCAGACCTCGCCCTGTACGAGGCGAAGCGCGACGGGCGCGGGCGGGCCGCGCGCTTCTCGGAAGCGACGGCGCGAGAGTGGATGACGCGGTTCCTGCTGGAGCGCGAGATCAGCTCGGTCGCCGAGCGGGGCGAGCTGCGTGTGTTCTACCAGGCGATCGTCGACATGGACACCGGCGTGCCGGTGGCACTCGAGTCGCTGGTGCGCTGGGAGCATCCGGAGCGCGGGCTCGTCTCGCCGCTGGAGTTCGTGCCGGTGGCCGAAGAGACCGGGGCGATCGGGGACATCGGCGCGTGGGTGCTGGAGGAGAGCTGCCGCCAGCTCAGCGCGTGGGAGGTGGAGCAGCCGAGCTGGATGACGTCGGACCTCTATCTGAGCGTGAACGTCTCGGCGGTGGAGTTGCGCGACGCGGAGTACGTGCGGCGCGTGCGCGAGACGATGGCGCGTCACGCCGTGGACCCGCGACGCGTGCAACTCGAGATCACGGAGAGCGTGCTCGCCGAGGACTCGAGCTACATGCTTGCCCGCCTCGGGGAGCTGAAGGCGCTGGGGGTGCGCCTCGCGATCGACGACTTCGGGACGGGCTACTCGTCGCTGTCGTACCTGGCGCGGATGCCGGTGGACGCGATCAAGGTCGACCGGTCCTTCGTGATGGGGATGCAGGACAGCCCACGCATGGAGGCAATCGTGCGCGCGACGGTCACGATGGCTGCGGCGCTGAACCTCAATGTGGTGGCGGAGGGCGTGGAGAGCGCGGCACACCGAGACCACCTCGGCGTGCTGGGCTGCACGGTCGGGCAGGGCTTCCTGTACTCGCGACCGGTGCCCGCGAGCGAGCTGGGATGGCAACTCGACCGGCAACTGGACGCGGCGTGACCGCAGAGCGGGGAGTGCACTGATGCGCGTGAACGCGACGACCTGGGAGGGGCGAGCCCCGTCCAGCGAACACATCGAGGGCGCGCGACGCCTGGTCCTGGCGTTCGGCGCGCGACCGCGCCTGAGCGCGGCCTGGGACGACATCGCCGCTACGTTCGGGGACGCGACGGTCCTCGGGTGCTCCACCTCAGGCGAGATCGTGGACACCAGCGTGCTCGATGACAGCATCGCGCTGGCGGTGGTGGACTTCGATCGCACCGAGGTGCGTGGCGCGACGACCAACCTCGACGGTGGGAGCTACGCCTCGGGTGTGCGGATCGGGCGGGCTCTTGCCGCTGAGTCGCTCCGGCACGTCCTCGTGCTCTCGGATGGCCTCGCGGTGAACGGCACGGAGCTGGTGGCGGGCATCGAGAGCGCGCTGGCGCCGACGGTCACCGTCACGGGCGGCCTCGCGGGCGACGGTGCGCGCTTCGAGCACACGGTCGTCGGGCTGGGGCGCGACCTCGGGTCGGAGCGGGTTGCGGCCATCGGGCTCTACGGCGACCACATCCGCGCGAGCTCTGCGTCGCTCGGCGGGTGGGACTCGTTCGGTCCGGAGCGCCTCGTGACCTCCGCGTCCGGCAACGTGGTCTACGAGTTCGACCACCAGCCGGCGCTCGACCTGTACAAGCGGTACCTGGGCGAGCACGCGAAGGACCTGCCCGGCTCGGCGCTGCTGTTTCCCCTGCAGGTGCGCTTCCGGGAGGGCGACGAGCCCGTGGTGCGCACGATCCTCGGGGTCGACGAAGAGCACCAGAGCATGACGTTCGCGGGGACCGTCCCCGAGGGCTCGTACGCGCGCCTGATGAAGGCCAACTTCGATCGGCTGATCGAGGGGGCGGCCGGTGCGGCGCAGGTGGCGAACCACGGCGAGGCGGCCCCGGAGCTGGCAATCCTCATCAGCTGCGTGGGGCGCAAGCTGGTCCTGCAGCAGCGCATCGAGGAGGAGGTCGAGGCGGTGCGGGACGTGCTCGGGCCAGCGACCGCACTGGTGGGGTTCTACTCCTACGGGGAGATCTCGCCGTTCACGCCCTCGGCGCGGTGCGAGCTGCACAACCAGACGATGACCATCACGACCCTGTCCGAGGCGGCGTAACCTCGATGCACCGCCTGCTCCAGCGTCAGCTGCGCCTGCACCTCCAGGGTGCGCCGGTACCGCCCGAGCTCGAGGGGCTGCTGGCTGCGGTCGGTGCTGCGTACGAGCAGGCCGACGACGACCGGCACATGATCGAACGCTCGCTGGACCTGATGTCGGCGGAGCTGCTCGACAAGAACCGGGAGCTGGAGCAGAGCCTCGGGCGAGCGGACGCGCGCGCGCGCTTCGGGGAGCAGCGACTGCAGTCGCTGATGGACACGCTGGCCGAGGGGCTGGTGGTGTACGACGGCAGCGCGCAGATCATCGATATCAACGACGAGGCCGCGGCGTTCTTCGGGGTGACCCGCGAGGAGGCGCTCGGGCAGCGCGCGACCTCGAGTGGCGTCGGGGTGACGTTCCTTCGTCCTGACGGGACACCGGCAGCCTTCACCGAGCTGCCGACCGTGCGGGCCTTCGTCGAGCGGCGCGAGAGCCGCAACCGCATCGTGGGAGTGCGGCGCAAGGACGGCAGCGAGATCTTCCTCCGCGCGAACTCGGCGCCGATGATCACCGACGACCGGGTGACGCACGTGGTGGTGAGCTACACCGACGTCACCTCGGAGCTGGCGGTGGAGCGGATGAAGACGGAGTTCGTGGCGCTCGCCTCGCACGAGCTGCGCACGCCACTCACGGGGATCATGGGGTTCGCCGAGCTGCTGGCGGACCGCGACGACATCCCCGAGGAGGCGGCGGCCTGGGTGCGCCTCATCGAGACGGAGGCGCTGCGGCTGAGCCGCGTCGCGTCCGACATGCTGGACGTCGCCCGCCTCGATGCCGGCGGGGTCGTGCTGCGGAAATCCGCGGTGGCCCTCGCGCCGGCCGTGGCGTCGCTCATCGCGCAGCTGGAGGGCACCGCGCCCAGCCACCGATTCGAAGTGCGTGGCCCCGAGGGTGCGGCCGTCCTCGCGGACCCGGACCGCCTCGGCCAGGTGCTGTTCAACCTCATCGAGAACGCCGTGAAGTACTCGCCGCAGGGCGGGACCGTCGCAGTGCGCTGGGGCCATGCCGGGCCCTACCTCGCTGTCGAGGTGAGCGACCAGGGCATCGGGATTCCGCCTTCCGAGATCCCGAGGCTGTTCGACCGCTTCTATCGCGTGGACGAGCCTCGCTATCGCGAGATCCGCGGGACCGGGATGGGGCTCTACCTCGTGCGGGAACTCGTGCTGGCGATGGGCGGCAAGGTACACGTGCGGAGCCACGTGGGCCGCGGGAGCACGTTCACCGTGACTCTGCCACCGGCGGAGGCGCCAGGCGAGGCAGCGGAGGACGCAGCGGCCGCCTGAGCGCCGTCGCGAGGCGTCGCGCGGTAGGTGGCGTAGTCTGGTCTGCATGACACGCACCACTGCTCATCGGATGTCCGGGGACCGGATGGCAGCGTGCGGGGCGTAGCGCCTCGGCGGGCCGGGGTGGTCGCGGCGTTGCTCGCCGTGGCGCTGGTGAGCGCCTGCGGGTCGGGCGCGCTGCCGCCGGACGGTACCACCGCCCGCTCGTCACCCGTCTCCTCGTCACCCATCCCCTCGTCACCCATCCCCTCGTCACCCATCGCGAGGGTGCCCGCGGAGGCGTCGCGGTCCGCCACCGCTGTCGCCGCAGCCACGGCGTCCGCGGTGACGGGGGCGGGGACGGGGACGCCGACGGAGGGCTCGCCGCCGCTCCTCGATGTGCGGGCGAGCCGGCTCCGGATTCCCGCGCTGGGCATCGACTCGGCGGTGTTGCCGAGCCAGGTGGTGCCCGACACCTCGCCGCCGACGCCGGGCTGCCCGCCGGTGGGGCCGGGCGCGGAGACGCTCACCGTCCCGGAGCGGGGCATCGCGACGCCGGAATTCGCGATCGAGGGACTGGAGAACAAGGTGTGGGTGTTCGGCCACAGCCGGTGGCTGGGGGAGCCGGGGCTGTTCTTCGCCCTCCAGGAGATGGCGATCGGCGACGAGGTGTTCGTCGATGGGCTCGATCGCACCACGGGCGCGACGGTGCGCGGCCTGCGGTTCGTGGTGGACGGGCTGTACCTCACCGACATCGAGTCGGGCGGGGCGCTGGTGCTGGCGGAGCCCGGCTCGCCGCCGCCTCCCAAGCCGCTGGTCTTCCTCCAGACCAGCGTGCGCGAGGACGGGGTGGGCAAGGGGTGGATCCTCAGTCCGACGAAGCTGCTGGCGAAGGCGCGCACGCTGATCCAGGGCGACGCGGGCGACCCGTGCAAGTACCTCCTCCTCTTCGTGCGGGGTGAGGCCGCGTAGGCACGCGCCCCGACGCGAGGCGTCGTTCGCCCCTTTCCCCGTCCACCCCTCGCGCTAGACTCCGCGCGGGTGAGGCATGACCGGCGCCGCGCCCAGCCATGAATCGCGT
>CADEHD010000018.1 GCA_902827055.1 uncultured Chloroflexota bacterium
GCCCTGGCCAGGGAGGTGGTTCGCCCGGACCGCCCGCCTCGGATGCGCCGATTCGCCTCCTCCTGTGGGCGGCCGGGGAGGCCGGGGCGGCGTGTGCGGCATGGTGCCACCAGGCCCTTTGTTACAAGTGCTCATATCCGTTCGGAATAGGACTACAGTGGGTGTGCCGTCACAAGGCGGTGGGCTTCGAGAAATGGTGTGCATGCCCCCAACGATCGCAGTTGACAACACATGGTCCGCACTCGCCGAGGTGGACCAGGACACGCGACGGCGCGAGATGGAGGACCGGTTCGCGCGGTTGACGCTCCTCGACAACGCCGAGCGTCTCGACACGGCGGAGGCGATGCTGCGCGCGGAGTTCACGCTGGGTGAATCGGCGCTGCCGGCGTTCACTGCGGATCGCCTCCAGGCGTGGATGTCGCTCGACCGTCGCGACCCCGCGCAGGCGGCCATCGCGGTCGCGGCCTACGACTCCGTCGTCGAGCGGTTGCCCGCCAACATGGCGCTGCGCCGCGCGAGCGTGATCCAGGCAGTGACCAGCCGCATGACGGTCGACGAGGTGGCCACCCTCCAGCGGCTGATCCCGTCCCTCAAGCTCTCCGTGCCGGTCGCGCTGACGGGCATCGATGAGCAGCGTGCCCTCCTCGAGGTTGCGCGCGATCGCATGGCGGCCAGGCGCCAGCGTCCCTTCTGGAAGATCTGGGGCTAGACGCTCGACTCGATCTCGGTGGCGCCGAGCGTGGCTTCCGCCCCGGTGCCACCGCCCTCCCCGCGTGCAGCTCGCACGCACCGCTTTCCGACCTCGGTGGGAAAGAAAGGAACTGAGTGATGGGCGACAAGAGTCCGAAGAGCGCATCCAAGTCGAACAAGCAGAAGGCTGCCAAGAAGGCCGCGAAGACGGCTCGCATGACGCCGACCGTCGACGGGACGATCCGCACCACCAAGCCCTGAGCCGTCGGCGGCGACCGACGTCGATGGCACGCAGCCCTTCGATGCGGTGACCGCCCCACGGTTGCACCCTTCGGACGCCCCAGCGGCTGCACGCTCCACCGCTCGAGTGTTACGTCGTGTAGGTGCCTTCCCCCTTCCGCTCGTGCCCGGCCACCCGCCGGTGGCGTACTGTGGGATCGAGGGCTGGCAGGACGCCAGTCGATGGGAGGTTCCGGATGTTGTGGTCACGCGTACGAATCGCCTCGGTAGCGCTCGCTGTCGCGGTCAGCGCTGCGGCGTGCTCGAGCGGCACGGTGCCCACCGCCACACCGACGCCCGTCGTGCGCACCGCGACGAGCGCGCCGACGGCCGCCACCACTCCCGCGGCGACGACAGTCGCCACGCCCGTGGCGACGGCGGCTCAGCCGCCCGCCAGCTTCGACAAGATCGGCGTCATCGGGTCCGCCGAGCAGTGCTTCCGTGAGAACGAGTCGGTGAAGGCGCTCGACCTGCCTCGCCAGATTCTCTCCCTCAGCCCGGCGATGGTCCGCGATGGCGACACGCTCACGCTGAGCGGCGCGGGGTACCGTCCGCGCTCGGCGCTCGAAGTGCGCGTGTTCATCCCCGGCACGGGGCGCGTCTCGCAGCCCCTGACGCAGATGCTCACTGACGAGGCTGGTCGGGCCAGTGGCTCGTTCGTCCTATCGAGTGTGAAGCTGCTCAACACCCCGGGCGACACGTCGGTGCCGGTGTGCATGGGCGTCGTGCTCTGGAGCCCGACCGAGGTCGGCGGGGGCACGATCCTGATCCTGCCGCAGGGGTAGTCGGCAGACGTAGGGCCGCGCGGAGCCTCGCGCGTCCCGAACGCTCGCGCGGCCCCTAGCCCGCGGCCGCCTGCTCGTCGGAGCCGCCCTGGTATTGGGCCTGGAGGTGGCCGGGGGCGGCGGCGGCAAGCGTGAGCGGGATCGCGAGGGCGGTCACGACGCCGCAGGCGAGCCAGCCCAGCGTGTACTCGCCCGTCACATCGACCAGCCACCCGACGAGCCACGGGCCGAAGAACGCGCCCGCGGTCTGCACGAACACCATCGCGCCGTTGACCGCGCCGAAGTACCGCGTGCCGAAGTAGTCGGCGAGGATGGCTGGCCTCACCGGAATCGTGCCACCGAACCCGGGTGCCATGAGCGCCATGACGGCGAGCGTGGCGGCGTACGAACTCGTAAAGGCCAGCAGTGGCATCCCCAGCGCCACGAGTGCGCACGCGGCGGTCATGATCAGCCGCTTGTCGTAGCGGTCGGCGAGGTACCCGAGTCCGAGCCGCCCGATGAGCGACACCAGGGTGTACACGGTGACGACGAAGGCCGCCGCCGCCTTCGAGGTGCCCTGCATCTCCAGGAACGGGATGATGTGCACGATCAGGGCGGTCGTCCCGAACGCCACCGCTGCCTGTCCGGCCGACAGCATGAGGAACGCGCGACTCTTCATCACCTCGCGAGGCGGGACACCCCAGCTCACGCGGACCGGGGTGTTCGCGCCCGTGTTGGCCGGCGTCGCGCGGTCGCCGTCGACGGGCTGCGGGTGGTCCAGCGGCCGGCTCCGGATGTTGGCCGCGACGAACAGGCCGACGACGACGATCACGACGGAGAGCACCTGCAGGCAGTCCCGCCAGCCGAGGGTCTCGACGAGCCAGGCCACGACAGGGACACCGAGGCCCGCGATCCCTCCGCCCACCGTGATGTACGAGATCGCCTCGGCGCGCCGCCGATTGAACCAGGTGGCGGCGGCGACCATCCCGACGGGGCCGCCGCAGGCGCTGACGCCCACCGCGATCACGAACATCGAGAGGTAGAACTGCCAGAGGTTCTGCATGAACGACATGCCGAACACGCCCAGGGCGGCCGTGATCACGCCGGCGATGAGCGAGCGTCGCGGACCGAAGCGGTCGATGAGGATGCCGATGAGCGGCGCGGCGATGCCGCCGACCTCGGAGCGCAACGAGAAGGCGAGCGAGACCTCGGCGTTGCTCCATCCGAAGTCGTGGATGATGGGCGTGAAGATGGTGCCGAAGCCGAAGAAGAACACGGTGCCGATCACGACGATCAGCAGCGCGAACGACCAGACGACGATCCAACCCTCGTAGATGCCGGGAAAGGCGCGTCGCAGCATCGATTCACTCTACCCGCACGGTGCCGTCAAGCACCAAGGGCAGTCGTGATGACGCGGGAGCGACCTCGCCTCGCGGGCTACGAGGTTGGGGGCACGATGCCCGGCACGTAGCCCTCGCCAATCTGGCCGTTCGCGTGCGCCTCGTCCCACTCGGCGTCGCTGAGGCCCACGACCTCGCGCCAGACGTACTCGTTGTCCTCGCCGAAGCGGACGGGCGCACGACGCAGCGTGTTGGGCGTGTTCGCCATCTGCATGACGAGGCCGGGGTAGCGGTGCGTTCCGAGGTCCTCGCGAGTCAGCTCCTGGAAGAAGCCCCGCTCTGCGAGCTGCGGGTCCGCGGCGAGCTGCGCCTCGTTCCAGACGGGGCCGGCGATGACTCCGGCCGACTGCAGCTCCCAGAACAGGGCGTCGGCGTCGCGATGGCGCGTGTACTCCCCGAGGCGTCGGTCGAGCTCGTCCTGGTGGTTGAACCGTCCGACGCCGGTGGCGAACCGCTCGTCCTCGTACAGCTCGGCGGCGTCGAGGACCTCGCAGATCGCCTCCCACGCCGCATCCGAGTCGCAGTCGATGGTGATCCAGCGGTCGTCGCCCTTGCAAGGGTACGCGCCGTGCGGCGCATGCGAGCGGTGGCGGTTGGCCTGGGGCTCGGTGTTCCGTCCGTTCACGGTGTAGTCGAGGATGAAGTCGCCCAGCAGGGGCAGGAAGTTCTCGGCCTGCGACAGCTCGATGAGCTGGCCCTCACCCGTGCGCGCGCGGTGGCGCAGCGCCATGGTGACCGCGAACGCGCCGTGGATGCCGGCGACGGCGTCTCCCGTGTAGACGTCGCCCGACTCCGCCGGGTCTGCGTTGCGGTACCCGCGCAGGTAGTGGTGCCCGATCATTCCCTCGATGTGGGTGCCGAACGCGCGGTAGCCGCGATACGGGCCGCTGAGGCCGAACGCGGGCATGCGCAGCATGATCAGGCCGGGATTGCGCTCCTTGAGCACCTCGTAGCCGATGTTGGCCTTGTCGATGGTCTCGGGCACGTTGTTCTCGACGAGGATGTCGCACTTCTCGATGAGCTTCAGGAAGAGCTCGCGGCCCTCGGGCGTGCTGAAGTCGGCGTTCGCGCTCAGCTTGTTCCGGGCGTGTGAGTTGAACGAGGCGCCTCGGTTCCACCAGTCGGGCAGGGGATCGAACCCCGGGAATCCGAGGAGGGCCACGCCCCGCGCCGCCGAGGCGCGGACGGCGTCCTCGCGCTGGAGCGTCTCGGCGCCGCGGGTCATCGGCTGCGGGCGCGTGCGGGGCTCCACGCGAATCACCTCGGCGCCCCACTCCGCGAGGATCTGCGTGCAGTAGGGCCCTGCCCACACCACCGTCACGTCTGCGACGCGCACGCCCTCCAGGGGAAGTCGAGCCATCGGTGTGTCCTTTCGTGCGCCCCGAGGGGTGGCGGGGCTAGATGACGCCGTTCGCGCGGAGGAGCGGCAGGTCCTCGCGCGGAACGCCGAGCTCGCCCAGCACCTCGACGTTGTGCTCGCCGAGCAGCGGGGCGCGGCGCGCGGGCTGCCGCGGCGTCTGCGACATGATGAACGGACGCCCCGGGTACTCGACGGGACCGGTCGAGGGGTGGTCGACCGTCTCCCACGTCCCGCGTTCCCGGTAGTGCGGGTCGTCCAGCAGGTCCGCCGGGGTGTTCACGGCGCCGGAGAGCAGGGTGCGTCGCTGCGCCTCCGCGACCACCTCGCGCTTTGGCTTGTCGATCGCCCACACGAGGTAGGCGACGCCGACTTCCTCGACGAACTCGGGAGGCATCATCACCGGCGGGAGCGCGAGTCGCGGGTCGTCGACCAGGTCGGGCCGGCCGATCATGTCCACGACCTGCTTGAGGCGCGCCGTGCCGTTCGCGATCAGGTTGAAGTGGCCGTCCGCCGCGGGGCGGACGCCGGAGGCGAGCGCGACACCGCCCAGCTGCCGCTTCGACGTGGTGCCCTGGTAGAAGTACGTCGTGAGGCTGCTCGTGCGGCGGTCGCGCGTTCCCGCCTGCGTCTCGTAGATCGAGACGTCGATGTGGTCGCCCTCGCCGAACGCCTCGGCGCGGAGGATGGCGGCCGCGATGCCGAACGCGGCGACGCTCCCCGCCTGCAGCTGTGCGGTGTACCCGCCGAGCTTGAGCGGCTCGCGCTCCGGGCTGCCGGTGGCGTTCATCGGTCCGCCCATGGCCTGCAAGGTGATCTCGGAGGCGCGGAGGCCCATCGCCGCGTATGGGCCGGTCCGCCCCCACGGTGTGATCGAGGCGTACACGAGCTGGGGGCGCTCCGCCGCAAGCTCCTCGTAGCCGAGGCCGAGCGACGCCAGCTCGCCGGGATCGCCGCTCTCCACGACGACGTCCGCACTGGCGATCAGCTGGCGGAGCAGGCTCGCCCCCTGCTCGTTGTGCGGGTCGATCGTGACGGACCGCTTGTTGGTGTTGAGGTGGAGGAACAGCAGCGATCGCTCGAGGCCCGGCTCATCCTTCGCGAAGGGTGGGATGCCGCGGGCCGGGTCGCCGCCCGGTGGCTCGACCTTGATCACGTCGGCGCCGAAGTCGGCGAGCAGCTTGGTGCAGTTTGGTCCTGCGATCAGCGTCGACAGGTCGACAACACGAACACCCTCGAGTGCCTGCACGCTCATCCTCCTCTTCGCGCGGGGACGCGAGGCGGAATGATAGTGCCGGCGCACGCGAATTGCGCGTTCCTGCCTCGCGAGGGGTCTGACGCGACGCCGAGAGCTGCGTGGGTGGTGCGGCCCTCGAAGGCTACTGCGGCTGCGGCGTCGTCAGCGCGCGGAGGTAGTTCACCAGGTCCCAGCGTTGCTCCTCGGACAGCCGCGACTCATAGGCGGACATGGCGGTGCCCGGGAACCCCTTCGAGATGAAGATGAACGCCTGCCCGTCCGGGTGCAGCGGCATGTGCACGTCCAGCGAGGCGGGTCGCGGCGTCAGGGTCTCCGCAACCGGGCCGTCGCCACGGCCGGTCGGACCGTGGCAGCTGACGCAGTTCTCCTCGAAGAGCGCCTTGCCTCGAGCGACGGAGGCGGCGTCGGGCGGTACCGGGTTCAACGGGAAGCCGGCCTCGTTCGCGCTGTGGGTTTCTCCCGACACCCACAGCATCAGGCCAGCGCCCATCGCGAGCGCGCCCGCCGCACGCATCGACGAGCCGCGACGGCGACCCTGCTTCACGAGCAGGCCACCGCCGAACATGACGAGCGTGAACGCGGCGAGCGCGTTCAGTGTGAGCTGGGGCGCGGGCGACGAGAACGGGCTCGCGGCGGCCTTCGACTCGGGTGCTTCTGTGATGGGCACCGAGTAGGCCGCGACGACATCGTCCTGGCCGGCGCGCTGCACCTCGACGCGGACTTCCCACCCCTTCGCGAGGCTGAAGAAGCCCTCCCGGGCGACGAACACGCCGTTGCCCTGCGGCTGCGCATCGATCTGCTGGCCGCCGTCGAAGGCGCTGGCGGAGAGGGTGAGTCGGACTCGGGTGATCTCGCCCGGGTCGGACCCATCCGGGCGGTAGACGTGGACCCGAAGCTGGTTCGCGCCGAGGCGTGCCGGGGACACCTGCAGGTGCGCGGTGAGGGCGCCGGCGGGGCGGATCGCGTTGTAGTCGCTGAGCGTACCGGCGGTCGCGGCGGCCACCGGGCTCGCGAGGCCTCGGGGCGTGGGTGTCTGCCCGAGGACGGCCACGGTCAGCATCACGGCGACGGCGATGCCCGCCTCGATGGGCACGAGGCGGCGCAGGGTGGCGTGCGCGGCGCGCGCCGACTCGCCGCTGCCGGTGCGTCGCTGGAGGGCGCGCCGGTTGAGCAGGGCGACGCCGAGCGCGAGCAGGATGACGCCCAGCTTGATGAGGAGCCACCGCCCGTAGTTCGTGGAGACGAGGGCGCTCGCGGTCGGGAGTTCGCCGAAGCCTCGGAGCACGCCCGTGAAGGTGAGCACGAAGATCGAGTAGGCCGCCACGCTCGAGAACGGAACGAGCCAGCGCCGCACGAGCGCCTCGGTGTGTGCCTGCCCCCGGCTCCGGCCGCGCACCAGCAGGAGTGCGATGGCGATCAGGCCGCCCACCCAGACGGCGGCGGTGATGAAGTGCACGAGGTCGAACAGGATCGCCCAGGCGCGTCCCGGTGCGGCGGCGGCGTGACTCAGGGCGGTGATCGTCGCGATGCCCTCGCCCGCGAGCAGGGGCAAGGCGAAACCGAGCCAGCGCTGGGCTCGATCGCCGGTGCGCTGAGCGCGCACCCACGCTACCGCGAGGACGAGTGCGATCAGTCCAACCTCGGCGGTGCGGGCGAGCCACCAGACGCCGAACCGCGTCTCGCGCAGCACGCGGAGCGGCGGCGCATCGAGGGCGGCGGACTGGTCGACCAGCGCCAGCACGGCCCCCCCGACGAGCAGCGGGAGGGCCGCGACGGCGATGCGGCGGAACAACGCCGCGGCATCTCGGGCAAGCGCGTCGTACTCGCCGCCTCGCCAGCTGCGGTCGAGGAGCACGAGCAGCGCTCCACCGACGAGGATGGAGAATCCAAGGAACGTGAGGAGGCGGGCGGTGATCAGCGCCGCGGTGGAGCCGCGCTCGAGGTCCGCGGAGTAGGCCGTGCCCGCCGGGACCGATCCGTCCGAGTTCAAGACGGTGAACGCGAACGTGCCCGTCCACTCGTGGCCGTCGAACTGCGACAGCGACCGGTATGCCACGGTGTACACGCCCGGCGGCAGACGTCGCGGCAGCCCGGTCAGGTGGTACGGGTCGGCCGGGTCGACCTCCAGCGCGTCGACCTGCCGCGGGCGCCCCTGCGTATCGAGGACCTCGAAGGTGCTGAAGCCAGACTCGAGCGGCTCGGAGAACCAGAGTTCGATCGAGGCAGGTGACTGCTCGACGCGCGACTCGGGCGCCGGGGCGGACCGCACCAGGACGGCGTGGGCCGCCACGGGCGGCGCGGGTGCCAGCGTCGCCGCGACCAGCACTCCGACGAGCAGCGTCAGCGCGACGAGTGCACGTGGTTGGGCGCGACGGGTCACGGCTGCTCCTCGAAGGGGGTGCGCGCGGCCCAGGTGAACAGCAGCGCGCTGAGCACGGCCGCGGACACCGCGATCGCGATCCACGACATCGATGCTGCGCGCCCACCCGCCAGCGCGGAGGGGCTGCGGGACTCATCCGCGGGCGGACTTGATGACCTCGCGGCGGTCGGTTCCGGCTCGGGCGCGGTGGGGTCCACGGTGAAGCTGAACGCGCCCTGCGCGGTGTCGCCGTCGATAGCTGACAACGACGCCCACTCGACGCGGTACGTGCCGGGACCGAGCGGCTCGAGCAGGGTCACCGACAGTTGCGTTCGGTCGCCACCATCGATGGCCGCTTGGCCGTCGTCCATCCGCCGCCCGTCCTCGGCGAGCACGGTGAGGGTGTTCGCGCCGGCGCGGCGGAACAGCTCCTGCGTGAACCACACGTCGATGCGGGCGGGCGCCCTCGGAATGCGCGCGTTCGCGGCCGGAACGGAGCGCGCGTACTCCGAGTGCGCCCCGGCCACGGTCGCCCCGGCGAGTGCCAGGGCGACCGCGACCGGGATCAGCAGTGCGAGGCGGCTGGCGCGATAGCGCACCGTCTGGTCCTAGTGCCCGTCGTTGTGCTTCGTCGCGAGTCCAGCCTTCGTCGCGAGGTAGCTGTAGGCCTCGTGACTGAGCTCGTGCTGCGCCTCGTGGACGGCCTTGGCGGGCGCGACTGCGCCGGGCGTGTCGTCCTTCTCGAGGGCTTCCTGGAGCTTGCCCGCAGAGTCGACGAAGGCCGTCGCCATGGGCTTGAGCTCCTTGGGCCACGTTGTGGCGGCGACGGCGATACGGGCGTTCTTCGTCTTGCCGAGCCACGAGGCCTCGAGCTTCTGCGGCGTGGCGCGCAGGCCCTCGTCGATGTCGTGGAACCCGACCGAGTCCATGATGTTCAGCGCTGCGAGCAACTCGCTATTCGACGAGGCACTCGCGGTGGTGCAGCCAGAGAGCATGAGGGCGGATACAGCGATCAGCCCTCCGAGCCAACCCAGGCGTCGCATCGTGCGACTCCCTTCCCTACGTGCGCGTGCAGGTGAAACCGGGCGGGTGGTCAGCGCGCGTGTCGAGGTGGCGGCGTGATCGGCGAGGCGGCGTGGGCCGCGAGCGGGGCGTCATTGAGGAGTACGCGCTCGCCCTGGCCGCTCTCCGGGCTGGCGATGGCTGACTCGAGCGCCGGTGCCGGGACCGGTGCCGTCGAGCCACCGTCGCTGCACCCGTCGACGCCCGTGTGGCAGTGCTGCTCGTGCGTTCGATCGAGGGGGGTGTGGGTGTGGGCCGCCTCGGCGACCATCGAGGTGAACGGCGCGCTCATCGCGTCCCAGTGGCCGAGGAACGCGAGCGAGGGGAGCCACGCGAGCAGCAGCAGCCATGCGACGCGCTGCACGTGCGAGGGATCGTGTGCCGGGACAGCCAGGCCCATCGCGTCCGGTCTCCGTTCCCCGCTCATCCAGCTTAGGCGTCGCGCGCTTACGCGACACGGACCGATGGGCATCGGTGGCTGCTGACGGGCCGGCGAGCGGTGGCGGGAGGGTGGTAGCGCATACGGGATTCGAACCCGTGATCTCCGCCTTGAGAGGGCGGTGTCCTGGGCCACTAGACGAATGCGCCTCGACCGTCCCCTTAGGCTAGCAAGCGTCCGAGGTCCGGCTCAAGCGGGACCCGCGGGCCGTTGCCGCTGGCGGGCCTCGAGTCTAGCGTGTGATGACGAATGGGTATCGAGCCTCCGCGGCTGTGCGGTCCGTCGCGGCCCGGCACGGGGGCGCCATCGCGAGGGGCAGGGCGTGCGCGCGAGCCTCACCAACCCGCGGCTGTTCATCCTCAAGACGCTCAGTGTGTTCGCGCTCTCGCTGGCGCTCGTGCCCCTGGTGGCGATGAAGCAGCAGTTCCCGGCCGTCCTCTACGCAGGCGGCCTGGTGGCGCTGCACATCGTGGTGCTGCTGGTCTACGTCTATCGCGTGCGGTTCCGCGACCTCGACGCCGATCGGCGGTCGCTCATCGCGCGGGTAGTTGCGCTCGCCGTCGTGAGCTACCTGCTGTTCGCGGCGTCCAGTTTTGAGGCCGGGACGCCGCTCATGCCGATGACGCTCCAGATGCTGGGCGTGTCCGCGCTGCACACCATCATCCTCGCGCTACTCATGGTGCGCGTGGAGCCGGGCGCCGCGGCCGAGTCGGAGCGCTCTCCCGCGTCGCGCTAGTCGGTTAGTCCGCTGCTCCCCGCGGAGCTCGCAGTCGGACGCTCGCGGTGGTCCCAAATAGACGAGGCACCACGACTCCCGCGCGGGCGTACACGCCCGTCGGCCAGCCGATGTCGGCCAGCCAGACCTCGCCCGCATCGGCGCCGATCAGTCCCTGCGCGGGCAGTCCAAGGGCGAGCGTGCGCGCGGGGCGGACGACCGCTCCGGGAGCCTCGCCGTTGTCGGGGTCGATGCCGGAGGGCACGTCCACGCTCAGGACGGGGCCGGTGGCGGCACCCGTGGCGCGCACGAGGCCCATCGCGGCGATGCGCGGGGCGCCCTCGATCCCGCGCCCGAGCACGGCGTCGATAACGAGGTCGAAGGTCGCCACGTCGAAGGCGGCGCTGAACGGCAGCACACGCGCGGGCGTCTCACCCAGGACGACGAGTTGCTGGCCCAGGGGCCCTGCCGCCTCGGCGGGTCGCCGCGCGGTCACAACGACCACCTCGATGCCCCGGTTGGCGAGGTAGCGCGCGGCGGCGACGCCGACGGCCCCCGTGCCCCCCGGCCCCGCGAGCACAATCGGCCGCGACTCGGGGGCGCGCGGGCCCAGCATGTCGAGCGCGGCGAGGGCCACCTGGAACCCGGCGACCTCGATGGTCTGGCGGGTGGACGGCCCGGTGTCGGCGTCCGCGACGCGCGTCACCTCGCGCCACTGCCCGCGAGTGAGCGTCGGCACGGAGCGCCCGCCGGGATCGCGGAACCACGCGGTCGGGTCCGTTCTCGCAGCCATGGACGCCCTCGCGGAGTTTCGAGTATGAGCACTCGACTGGACGGGTGCGTTTGCCCGATCGTACGCGGTGGGCGGACGGTACGCGGGTGGAGGTGTGGGCGATGGAGAGCCTGGCGGAGCTGGTACACGTGTCGGCGGAGACGTACAGCGACCACATTGCCCTGCGCCTAGAGGCAGCGGCCCCGGAGGCGTGGACCTACCGTCGCCTGGGGCACGCGGTGGACGCGGTCGCCAGCGACCTGCGCGGGCCCCGGGGGATTCCTCGCGGGGAGCGCGTGCTGGTGTGGGGTGGCAGTAGCAGCCCTCAGCTCGTCGCCGCGTACCTCGGGTGTCTGCGTGCTGGGATCGTGCTGGTCCCGATCGATCCCCGCAGTGCGCCCGACTTCGTGCAGCGCGTGGCCGAGCGCACCGAGGCGCGCGCGCTGATCTCCGATGTGCCCGAGGCGTCCGGCGTCCAGGTGCCGGCGTTCATTCGCCTCGACGAGCTGCCCGACGGCGCGACGCCTCCGACGGAGCCCGCGCTCGCCGATTGGCCGGCGCGGTCAGACCTCGCGGAGGTCGTCTTCACGTCGGGCACGACGGGTGACCCCAAGGGCGTGATGCTGACACATGGCAACATCCTCGCCTGCGTCACAGCGATCCAGGAGATCCTCCCGCCTGGCGATCACCGATTGCTCTCGTTGCTGCCGATCTCGCACATGCTGGAGCAGACTCCTGGCCTGTTTGTCATGCTGAGCTACGGCGCTGAGATCACGTACGTCCCCTCGAGGCTCCCCGCCACGATCATCGGTGCGATGGCTGAGCGACGACCGACGATGCTGCTCGCGGTCCCGCTGCTCCTCGAGCTGCTGATGCACGGCATCGAGCGCGAGGTGCGGGCGCAGGGCAAGTGGCGCGTGTGGATGGCGCTGCAGCGCATCGCGACGGTTCTCCCGATCGCCGGTCGCCGGCTCCTCTTCCGGAGCGTGATCGCAAAGTTCGGTGGGGCCCTCGAGTTCATGTTCTGTGGCGGGGCGCGCCTCGAGCCCGAGCTCGCGCGTGCCTGGGAGCGACTCGGGATCAAGGTGGTCGAGGGCTACGGCGCCACCGAGTGCTCGCCGCTGCTCGCCGCGAACACGCTCGATCGCCGGATCTTCGGCAGCGTCGGGCGGGCCGTGCGGGGCGTGGAACTCCGCGTCACCGAGGAAGGCGAGCTGCAGGCGCGCGGCCCGAACGTGACGTCGGGCTACTGGCGCCACCCCGAGGCGACTGCTGCCGCGCTGACCGCGGACGGCTGGTATCGCACGGGCGACCTCGCTGAGATTGACGCCGAGGGCAACGTCCGGCTGCACGGGCGCCTGCGCGACATGATCGTGCTGGCGAGCGGGCTCAACGTGTACCCCGAGGACCTGGAGGCGGCGCTGCGCGAGGAGCCGGAGGTCGCCGACTGCGTGGCGCTCCTCGTCCCGGACGACCAGCGTCGCGAGCGCATCCAGGCCGTGATCCTGCCCTCGAAGGATGGCGCGGCCCCGAGCGAGTCAGCGCTCGCCGCCGCGGTCCAGCGCGCGAACCGCCGACTCGCGCCGCACCAGCGGATGACGGGCCACGTGCGGTGGCCGGACGCAGACTTCCCCCGCACGACCTCGATGAAGGTGCAGCGGAGGCTCGTGCTCCAGCGGCTGCCCGAACTCGGGGGCTAGCCCGAGGCGAGCGTGCGTCTCGCGAGGAATGGGGTCGGTGGGGCAACACGGCGGGGTAACTCGCGGCCCTCGCATCGCGGGGCCCGGTATCGAGGGGGTGTGGTGCTCCCAACGGGATTCGAACCCGTGTTACAGCCTTGAAAGGGCCGCGTCCTGGGCCTCTAGACGATGGGAGCGACGCTCGACCGGTGGCCGGTCACGAGCATAGCAAGCGTCGCTCCCACGAGCGTCAACCCTGCCTCGGAGCGCTGCCGTCCGCTGCCGTGGCTAGCGGATGAACGAGGCAGATCCGGGCAGCTGCGTTCGGTCGACCGCCGGCGTCACCGCGCTCCGGAACGGAACGCTCGGGCGCGGCGGGAGGACGAACAGCGGCACGTCTCGGTGACTGTTCCACGCGGTGCGCGGTGCGGGCTCCGGCGTGTTCTCCGATTGCTGGTACGTGGCTGTTGGCGCGGCGGGTGCCGTCCAGGGATGGGCGACCGCCTGTACCGGTGCCGCGGCCTCGTGGGAGGCAGACTCGGCGAATACGGATGGCATCGCGGTCGGCGCCGTCTCGACGCGGGACGCGTCCTCGGAGGTCGCCATCGTCGTCTCGCGCTCGTCCACGGCGTGGATCGGGGCGGGGGCCGCGGGCTCGACGGGCGGCCACGTGGGCTCGGGCTCGCGCATGAGCCTGGCGAACTCCTCGTCCTCGCGGCGCCGGGTCCACCAGAGGTAGATCGCCGCTGCGGCCGTCGCGATGACGGCCAGCCCGAGAAGGCCGATCCCCGCGCGACGTGCGCGGTGCGGCCGTCGCTTCACTTCCGCGATCGCCTCGGCGGCCACGCCCGTGGCGAGCTCCAGCGCCCCGCGGGCTGCCTCTTCTACCTGCTCGGCAGCACGTCGCCGCCTCCTGATGCGCAACGCCATCGCGGGCTCCTTCCCTCGCGCCTGTGGTGGGGCGGAAAGTCTACCACCTCGGGTGCAAGACGCCTGCCCGAGCGGGCCACGCGCCCTCTCGCGAATCCAGCGTTACAATCGCTCCCTCACCCCGTCCGAGGAGGCTTCGATGACTGCCACCGCCGACCCACCCTCCCGTCCCACCGACGATTACCAGAACCCGTCGATGGCGTATCAGCTGCTGTTGCGGCTGCGCATCGAGAACAAACCCGGCAACCTCGGGCGTGTCACGACGGCGATCGGCGCTGCCGGCGCTGACATCGGCGCGATCGACATCGCCGAGGCGGCGCCCACCCACGTGGTCCGCGACATTCGGATCGGCTGCCACGACGAGGCGCACGCGCATCGCGTAGTTGAGGCCGTGCGCACGCTCCCTGGCATCGAGGTGCAGCAGGCTTCGGACCGCACCTTCCAGCTGCACCGCCACGGCAAGATCCGCGTCGAGAACAAGGTGAACATCCGCACGATGGCGGAGCTGGCGCACGTCTATACCCCCGGTGTTGGCCGCGTCTCGATGGCGATCCACGACAACCCGGACGCGGTGTGGTCGCTCACGACGAAGGTGAACACGGTTGCCATCGTCACGGACGGCACGGCCGTCCTCGGACTGGGTGACATCGGCCCAGAGGCCGCCATGCCCGTCATGGAGGGCAAGGCGATGCTGTTCAAGTCCTTCGGGGAGATCGACGCCTGGCCGATCTGCCTCGACACGAAGGACTCCGACGAGATCATCCGCATCGTGAAGGCGATTGCCCCCGGATTCGGCGGCATCCTCCTGGAGGACATCTCCGCACCACGCTGCTTCGAGATCGAGGACACGCTGCGCGAGCTGCTCGACATCCCGGTCTTCCACGACGACCAGCACGGGACGGCCGTGGTGGTGCTCGCCGCCTTCATCAACGCGCTCAAGGTCGTGGGCAAGCGCCCCGAGCAGGTGAAGATGGTCGTGACGGGCGTGGGCGCCTCGGGTGTGGCCGTCTCCAAGATCCTGATGAACTACGGCGTGAAGAACATCATCGGGTTCGACCGCACGGGTGCCGTCTACAAGGGGCGCACCGACGGGATGAACTTCATGAAGGAGTGGTTCGCCGAGCACACCAACCCCGAGGGGTTCGATGGCTCGCTGACGGACGCGATGAAGGGCGCCGACTTCTTCCTCGGCCTCTCCGGGCCGCGCACGATCACCCCGGAGCAGGTGCGCAGCATGGCGGACGGCGCGATCGTCTTCGCGCTCGCGAACCCGGAGCCGGAGATCCGCCCCGAGCTGATCCAGGGCATGGCCCAGGTCATCGCGACGGGGCGCTCGGACTTCCCGAACCAGGTCAACAACGTGCTCTGCTTCCCCGGGCTGTTCCGCGGGACCTTCGACGCGAAGGCGACCACGATCTCCGAGGAGATGAAGATCGCCGCGGCCACGGCCATTGCGGGCACGATCCCGGACGACCAGCTCTCCGAGGACTACATCCTCCCGAGCGTGTTCAACCCCGACGTGCTGACTCGAGTGCGCGCGGCGGTTATGGAGGAGGCGCTGCGCACCGGGCGCCCGCGCACCATCTCGGCGGCGGTGTTCATCTAGGGATCGCGCTCGGCGCCTCCCTCGCTCGACACGAACGTCAACAAGGCCCTCCTACGAGGGCCTTGTTCGTTATGTGCTGTCCTGTCGTCGGGGTCCGTTCCCCTCCCAGCGGGATCGCGTCAGTTCGCCTGCTGGATGCGCACCATGTTGCCCGCTGGATCGCGGAACGCGCAGTCACGCAGGCCGTAAGGCTGGTCGGTCGGCTCTTGCACGACCTCGGCGCCGCTGGCCAGCAGGGTCGCGAAGGTGCCATCGAGGTCCGGCGTCGCGAGGTTGATGCTCGCGTAGCTGCCCTTCGCCATCATCTCGGCGATCGTGCGGCGCTCGTCATCGGTCAGCGCCGGGTTGGCCGCCGGCGGGTACAAGACGATAGCG
>CADEHD010000019.1 GCA_902827055.1 uncultured Chloroflexota bacterium
CCGGCGTATCGAACTCGGTGAACTGCGTCGCGTCGCTCGCGCGGAGCTCTCGCACCAGCGCGAGGAACTCGCCCGGGTCGTCGCCCTCGAAGGCCACAACGAACTCCTGGTCGTCGAGGCCGTACGAGTACGTCGTGTTGATCTTGATGCCGTGGTAGCGGTGACCTACCGCGATGTGCTCGTCCATCATGCGCTGGCGTTCGTCCTGCGGCAGTCGGTACCAGGCCTTCGTCTTCGCCATCGGGTAGACGAAGAGGTACTCGTTGGTGCCGCCGTCCGAGCGCAGGCGGGTCCGCTGCTCGGCACCCTCGTGCAGCTCGTTGGTGTACTGCGAGCGCATCGTCATCGAGAGGAACGAGTGCACGGGCTCGAGCCAGGCGCCGATGCGCGTCCGGTTCAGCCGGCCGTGCCAGTCGGTGATCGTGGCGAGGTCGTCGTGGACCTGCCACACGAGGAAGTCCGTGTCGCCGCGCGTGCCCGCCGTGGTGTAGACGCGCGTCAGCATCGCCTCGCCAGACTCGACCAGCAGCGACTCGAGCTCGGCACCCAGGGCGACGCGCTCGTTCGCGGGAAGTCGCCGGGCCTCGTTGGGGAGCTTGTAGAACGTGAACTTCACGCTCTGCACACCGCGCGGGATGCGCGCGGCGGCACCGGCTGCCGAGGCGGGATGCGTCCCGTGGGTGGGCTGTGCGCCGTGCGGGGCGTGCGTCGCCGCGGCAGCGGCAGGCGGCGTGGGCGAGCCCGGGCGCTCGGTCGTCGTCACGCGATCACCTCCTCGGGCGGCACGCTGCCAGCGGTCGAGTCGACGTCGCGTCCCGCCTGCAGGCAGAGCTCCTCCCAGCGGTCGTACTCCGGGATGTAGTAGGGGAGGCGGATCTTCTTGTACTCAGTGGTGGAATAGAGGACGCGGTAGTCCTCGATGCCGCTCTCCCGCGCGATCGACGCTGCGGTCTCCTCGACGCCGGCCGCCTTGGGGTGGTGCAGCATCGAGAAGACGGAGTAGGGCCAGTCGGGGTAGGTGGGCCGCTGGTAGCAGTGGGACACGCCTCGGTAGCCGGCGACGAACTGCCCGAACTCCGTCACGCGCTCGGGCGGCACGTTCCAGACGGCCATGCCGTTCGCGCGGAAGCCCGCGGCGCGGTGGTTGAGGATGCCGGCGAACCGTCGCAACTGGCCGCGCTCGATGAGCTCACGCCCGTACTCGAGGACGCGGTCGACGCTCCACCCGAGCTCGCGCGCGATGACCGCGAACGGCTCGGCGACGTCGGCGAGGTCGTGCTGCGTCGCGCAGATGTAGGCGATGTCGGTGTCGGTGACGGCGTGCGCCGTCGCCTTGTTGCGCCGCTCCTGGGTGTACTCGGGCTCCCCGCGCGCATCGAGGGCGCGCGTGCCGCTCATGTCGAGCGTGACGGCGATCTTGAACAGCTGCAGAGTGGGCATCGGGCGCGTCGACTCAGCCCCGGCGAGCTCGTGCAGCCGGTTGATGACGGCATCGAGGTCGTGTCCTGGGGGCATCGCGACGGTGAACCAGACGTTGAACTCGTGGTTGCGTCGGTAGTTGTGGGACACGCCGGGGTGCGCATTGACGACGGCGATCGCGCGCTTGAGGCGCTCCGGCGCGATCTTCATCGCAACCAGCGCCGACGAGTACCCGAGCGCCTTCGTGTCGTAGATGGCGCAGATCTGGCGGACGACGCCGGCGGCGCGTGCCTCAGCGAGGTGCTCGAGCGCCTCGGCCTCCGAGACCCCGATGCGCTCGCCGAGGACGGCGTAGGGCCTCGGGACGAGCGGGAACTCGCCCTGGAGCAGGTCGAGGAGCGCCCGCGTCTTCTCGCTCAACTGGGGGCCGACGGGGCGCTTCGCCGCGGCCTCGGTGGCCGCCTGCTCGGATGCGATCGTGTCTGCCGCGGTCTCTGCAGTCGTCATCGGGCGGCCACCGCTCCGGCCACCCGCACGGGCAGCCCATAGTTCGACTCGAAGAGCTCTTCAACGCGGCGCATCTGGGCGTCGGTCAGCGCGGGCTGGTCGCCGGCCCGAGCGAACTCGACGAGCTGCTCGGCGTTGTAGATGTTGGGCAGGGCCGACACCACGGTCGACGACTGGAGGACGTAGCGCAGCGCGACCTGGCTCAGCGAAGTGCCGGTCTCCTCGGTGAGGAACTGCAGCTGCTCGATCTTGCGGAGCCCGTCCTCCAACCACGCCTTGGGGCGGTGCTGGCGGTGGTCGCCGCGCTCGAACTTGGTCTCAGGCGTGTACTGGCCCTCGAGCATCCCGGACGAGTGCGGCACCCGCACCACGAGGGCCTTCCCGGTGCGCTCGGCGCAGGCGATGAGCTCGCGGCCGGGGTCCAACTCGAGCGCGTTGTAGATCATCTGCACGCCATCGATGGGCAGGTGCTCCATCGCGTACAGGCCTTCCTCGAGCCAGCCGATGGCCGGTCCGAGGGCGACGCCGACGGAGCGCACCTTGCCGGCCGCGCGCACGCGCTCGGTCCACGCCCAGACGTCGTCCATGTGGAGGTGGTCCATGCGCGGGTTGTGCAGCTGGTAGAAGTCGATGCGGTCGGTGCCGAGGCGCCGGAGCGACGCGTCGAGGGCCTGCTCGAGGAAGGGGATGTCGAAGCGGTGTGGTGCCTCGCGGTGTCCGGCCTGGTTGGGATCTCGCGACGCCCAGTCGTAACCGAACTTCGCGCCGATCACGATCCGGTCGCGCTCACTGCCCGGGAAGGCGTGGGCCAGGACCGTCTCGCCTCGGCCGTTGCCGTACGTCTCGGCGGTGTCGAAGAAGGTAATCCCGAGGTCCGCGGCCTGCCGCATCAGCGCAGCGGCGGCGTCGTCCGAGTAGTCGCCCCACCAGCCGGCGGAGACCGTCCACACGCCGAACCCGACCTCTGACACGTGCACGCCGGTGTCCGTGATCTGACGATGCTGCATGCTGCGCCCCTCTCGCTCGGTAGCCTCGCCGCTCCCGGGTTCGGTGGCAATGGCGCAGGTCAACGAATCGAAGCCCGGCACACGAAACAGTGCGTTTCGAAGAGATTTGCGCGAATCGCGCACGCAATCACGAGCGGTGGGGGCGGGATCTGTCCTCGCCCCCACCATCACGCTCGAGATGCGCCTCGAGAGGCGTTACGTGACCGCCCTCGGGGGCGGCACGCGCTCAGGCAGCGCGGCGACCGAGGGTCTCGCGGTCCTCGATCTTGCCGATGGCGACCAGGAACTGGCCGAGCTCGCCGGAGACGGCGTTCAGGACGTCGGCCTGGCTCGACATGTCGCCCACCTGCGCGGTGACCTCCTCGGTACCCGCTGAGACCTGCTGCGAGGAGGCGGCGTTGGTCTCGGCCAGCGCGCCCATCTCGCCCATCGTGCTCGCCAGCTCGCGCGCGGACTCGTCCGCCTCCGCGGCAAGCCGCTCGATGATCTGCACGTCCTGCGAGAGGTCCTGGGAGCTGGTCACGATGCGGTCGAGCAGCTCGGCGGCGGCTCGCGCCTTGACGGCGCCGGCATCGACGTCGCGGACGACGTTCCCCATCGACTCCACGGACTGCCCGACGCCGGACTGCACCTTCTTGATCAGCGTGGCGATGTCCTTCGCCGCGCTGGCGGCGCGCTCGGCCAGCGAGCGCACCTCGTCCGCGACCACGGCGAAGCCGCGGCCCATGTCGCCGGCGCGCGCGGCCTCGATGGCGGCGTTCAGCGCGAGGAGGTTGGTCTGGGCGGCGATCTCCGCGATGGTCTGGGTGATCGCGTCGATTTCCTTGCCGCTGGCGCTCAGCTCCTCGATCTGCCGGGAGGTGGCGAGGACAGCGACGTTGATGCTCTCCATCGCCTCGGTGGTCTCCTGCGCGCCGCGGCGGCCCTGCTCGGCGGCGGTGAGGCTGTCGCCGCTTCGCTCGCCAGCGGCCCGGGCGGACTCGGCGACGCTCGCCATGGCGTTCTTGATCTGCTCGCTGGAGGTGATGGCGGATTGCACGGCGCCGGTCTGCTGGGACGCACCGGCGGCTACCTGCTGGATCGCCTTCGCGATCTCCCCGGCAGCGAGGCTGACCTGCCCGGCGCTGTCCGCGAGGCTGGAGGCGGACGGCCCGAGGCGGTCGTACACGCCGGCCATGCGGTCCAGCATGGCGCCCACGTATGACTCGGTCAGGAGCGAACCGTCCAACGAGAAGAGCTTGACGAAGGCGAGGAAGGTGCGGATGAGCTGCTCGCCCTCCATGTGGCGGCTCAGCCGGTCGAGGACGAGTTCGGCGTAGGTGGCGTAGTTCCCGAGCACCCATCGCGGCTTGACGTCGAGGCGGGTGTGGTTCTCACCGAGATAGAGGGCGCGCTCGAAGTGCGCGAGGTCGGCGCGGCCAGACAGCAGGTCGCGGAAGTACCCGGCCTGGGCGCCTTCGAGGATGCGCCGGCTCGACCCAGCCTGCTCCACCTTCTCGACGAACCCCGGGAAGCGGAACGAGTGCTCGTAGAAGTCGCGCGCGAGCTCATCGGCCTCCGGCTCGAGGAAGGGCGCGGCGGCACGAATCAGCTCGAGGTCCGACTCCGCGAGCCGCACCCAGTCGAGGCGCGTCCGGAGATCCGACGCATCGATCCGGTACTTTGCGGCCAGCGACTGCGTGCGCGTCTCGGTAGTCAACCCATCCTCCATGATGCTCCAGGGGCCCTGGCGGCTACCCGTCTGTGGTTCGGTGTGCAGCCACGCTAGGTCCGAGGCGCGCTGCCGGGCATCGGGGGCACCCCCGAGAACGGGCGCGCGCGCACCGAACCGTCAGGCCGGCATCACGATCGCGCCAGCGATCGGGGGAAGGGCGCGATGAGGAGCGCCCCCCAGCACTCGGAACGCGCCCCTCGGGGGTTCCTGACGACTCCCAGGTGTCCCTGGGCCCGTGCGGGGCTACGAGCCCTTGAACACCGGGTCGCGCCGCTCCATGAAGGACCGCACGCCCTCGACGCCGTCGTCGGAGACGAACAGGCTGTCGATGGTGAGCGACGTGAAGTCGACGACCCTCGAGAGCCCCGCCTCCTCGTTCATGTAGACAACGCGCTTCGAGGCAGCCATGCCCAGCGGCGGCCCCTTGGCGATCTGCGTCGCGTAATCCACCGCCTCCTGCACGAGGGCGTCGCGCGGCACGACCTTCAGCACGAGCCCCAGTTCGAGGGCCTCCTGAGCGTTGATCCGCCGTCCGCTCAGCATCAGCTCCAGCGCGCGCTGGGGCCCGAGGTTCTCCTTCAGAAAGTGCCCCAGTCCGTAGTCGGCCAGGAGCCCGCGGGTGGTCTGCGTGACGGCGAAGATGGCGTCGTCCGAGGCGATGCGGAGATCGGTGCCGAGCGCGACGCCGAACCCGAGTCCAACGGCGTACCCGTTCACCGCGCCGATAATCGGCACATCGCAGCTGCGCATAACCTGGACCGTGTACGTCTCGAGGTGTGGCCGGCGCCAGAGGCGCCGCCGAGGCCCGGACGGGGTGCCCGCGGTCGCGCCTGGGAAGCCGGAGACGTCGCCGCCGGCGCAGAACGCTCGCCCCTCGCCCGTGAGGACGATGGCCCTCGTGCGGTACTCGCCGCTGTTGAGTGCCTGGAAGAACTCGTTGAGTGCGTTCGCGACGGGTGCGCTCCACGCGTTGAGTTTCTCCGGGCGGTTCATCTTGAGCAGCGTGACGTCGCCGATCTCCTCGATGAGGATGGGCTGCGTCTCCGCGGATTCCTGGGTCATCAGCTCCTCCTTGCGCCCGTGGGCGCTGCGCGGCGCCAGGGGTGCCCGGGACGCGCGCCGGGGCACGGCCGCAGGGCGAGGCGCGTCCACCCGCATGACGGACGGCATCCTACTCGGTGGAGACGCGCGGCAGTTGCGCCGCGGCTGCGGATTCGATACAAATGCACTCGTTAGCACTCTCCCGGAGCGAGTGCTAACCTCCTCGGCGCGGCTCCAGGCACTCACCGCCCCCGGTCCGAGGGTTCTCGTTCCGCGTAGTCACCCACTCGTGCTCAGCGTGCCACTCGAGGGCCTGGGCCCTCACAAGGCGTAAAGGATGGGTCATGGCCAAGCAGCTTCTGTTCGACGAGCAGGCTCGAGCCGCGCTCCGCGAGGGCATCGACGCCCTCGCCGATGCGGTCAAGATGACGCTCGGCCCACGCGGCCGGAACGTTGTCCTGGACAAGAAGTTCGGTCCCCCGACGATCACTAACGACGGCGTCACGATCGCCAAGGACATCGAGCTCGCGGACCACTTCGAGAACATCGGCGCGCAGCTCGCCAAGGAGATCGCCTCCAAGACCAACGACATCGCGGGTGACGGCACCACCACCGCCACCGTGCTCGGCCAGGCCATCGTCCACGAGGGCCTCAAGAACGTGGCCGCCGGCGCTGACCCGATGGCGCTGAAGCGCGGCATCGAGACCGCCGCGAAGGCGATCAGCGACGCGATCACGAAGAACTCCGTCAAGGTCACGACGCGCGAGCAGATGGCGCAGGTCGCCTCGATCTCCGCGGCGTCGCCCGAGATCGGTGAGCTCATCGGCGAGGTGATGGAGGCCACCGGCAAGGACGGCGTCATCACCGTCGAGGAGTCGAAGGGCATCCAGACCGAGATCGAGTACGTCGAGGGCATGGCCTTCGACCGCGGCTACATCTCGCCCTACTTCGTCACGAACGCCGACCGTATGGAGTCGATCATCGAGGACTGCTTCATCCTCGTGACGGACCAGAAGATCTCGTCCGTCAACGACATCCTGCCACTCCTCGAGAAGCAGCTGCAGCGCTCCAAGAACCTCCTGGTCATCGCCGAGGACGTCGATGGCGAGGCGCTCGCCACGCTCGCGGTGAACAAGCTCCGCGGCACGGTCAACGTGGTCGCGGTCAAGGCGCCGGGCTTCGGCGACCGCCGCAAGGAGAACCTGGGCGACATCGCGGCGCTGACCGGCGCCACGGTGATCAGCCCCGAGCTCGGGCGCGGCCTCGACTCCGCCGAGCCGGGCGACCTGGGCCAGGCCCGTCGCGTGGTCGTCGGCAAGGAAGAGACCACGATCATCGAGGGCAAGGGCGCCAAGAAGGCCATCGAAGATCGCGTGAAGATGATCCGCGCGCAGCTCGAGCGCGCCACCAGCGACTGGGACCGCGAGAAGCTCGAGGAGCGCCTCGGCAAGCTCTCCGGCTCGGTCGCCGTCATCAAGGTCGGCGCGGCCACCGAGGTCGAGCTGACCGAGAAGAAGCACCGCGTCGAGGACGCCCTGTCCGCGACCCGCGCGGCGGTCGAGGAGGGCATCGTGCCCGGCGGCGGCGTGGCGTTCATCAACGCGCTCCCCGTCCTCGACAAGGTCCTGCTCGAGGGCGACGAGGCGACGGGTGTGCGCATCCTCCGCCGCGCGCTGGAGGAGCCGCTCCGCCGCATCGCGACCAACGCCGGCGAGGACGGCTCGGTCATCGTGCGGAACGTCCAGCAGCGCAAGAAGGGCGAGGGCTACGACGCCCGAGCCGCGCGCTACGGCAACATGATCGAGTTCGGCATCATCGACCCGGCCAAGGTGACGAAGGCGGCCCTCGAGAACGCCGTCTCCATCGCCGGCATGGTCCTGACCACGAACTGCATCGTGACCGACGAGCCGGACAAGCCGAACACGAACCCCTCGCCCCCGATGGACATGTACTAGCGGGTACCCATCGAGTACGAATCGGGCATTAGCCACGAACCATTGTTCGAGCTGGTCCCCGACTTGGCACTACAGGCGAAGGGCCGGGCACTCACCCGGCCCTTCGCTTACGCTGAGTGTGGCGCACCGGCGTCGGGCGCTACGTCTCGTCAGGCGGTTAGCGGGAGTCGGCTGTTTGCTCCACGGTGAGGACGTCGTCGGTCCGGACGCAGAAGAGCTCATCGAGGTCGTCTCGGCGGCCGAGGTGCTGGTGCTCGCGTTCCCCTTCTGCCATCAGCGCCTGCTCATCGACCTGCGCTCGGATGGCGTGCTCGGTCCGCTCATCGAGGTGGTGGAGCCGCTGGGCTCGCCCACGGAGCGCGCGATCTGGCTCGCCGAGCGGCGCCCGTCCCTCGGCGCCCCCGAGGGCTCCGCGTTCGCCTTCTGGCCCCACAGCGTGGGTTACCTGAGCACATCCGACGTCGTGGCCGCCGTGGCGAGCCGTGTGCGCCGCGAACACGGGCTCGATGCTGGACCCGACCTCGACGCGGTGCTCCGTGAGCTCGAGGTCCTGGAGCACGACTGTGCGCGCCGCGCCGTCATCGGCGGCGAGGGCTTCGAGACGCTGTGGCGCCGCGAGCGTTAGCCGCACGCCCATGACCCACTGGCGCAGTGACGCGATCGTCGATGGCATGCGCCAGCGTGTGTTCACGGCCGCCCCCGGCACGCGCGACGTGCCCTCAGTGCTCTGGTCGCCCGCTGCGGTCGACGGGCCGTTGCCGCTGGTCCTGATCGGGCACGGGGGTGCGGGCCACAAGCTGGACGACAGCCGCCTGGACCTCGCGCGCCGGTACGTCCTCGAGGGGAGCGTGGCGGCGGCGGCCATTGATGGTCCGTGGCACGGCGAACGCGTCGGCGCGCGCCCCGAAGGCTGGGGCGACCTCGAGACGGACGCGATGCTGCTCGACTGGCGCGCGACCCTCGACGAGCTGGTGGCCCTGCCGGAGGTGGACGCGAGCCGCGTCGGGTACGGCGGCGTCTCGATGGGGACGATCTTCGGCCTGCCGTTCGTGGCAAACGAGCCGCGGATCCGGGCCGCGGTCCTCGGTCTCGCCGGCGCGACGCCGCGGCTGCTCCGGGAGGCGGCACGCCTCGAGTGCCCGGTGCTCTTCCTCATGCAGTGGGACGACGAGCTGTTCGACCGCCCGAGTGTGTTCGCGCTCTTCGAGGCGCTGGGCTCCGAGGACCGGCGACTGCTGGCGTTCCCCGGCGGCCACGCCGAGGCGCCCGGGGCGGCTCGCGAGGAGAGCACTCGGTTCCTACTCGAGGGGCTGACGCGCGAGGCAGCGAGCGGCTAGCCCGCCGCCCACCACGGGCCGGCCTCGTCACCGGCGCGCCCGCCCTCGAGCAGCAGCGCCAGTGCGGCTGCGACCAGCAGCACGACGCCAGCCACGATGAACACCTCGCGAAACGTGGTCACCTGCGCCTCGGCGACCAGCACGGCGAACTCGGGCGAACCGAACTCGATCCTGGTGGCGCGCGCATAGAACCGCCCCAGTCCATGCGACGTCAGCAGCGACGTGCCGACGAGCATCCCCACCATGCGACTGAGCGTGAGCCACGCCGCGAGCGTGGCACGCTCGCGAGCGGCGGCTCCGCGGAGTGCTGCCGCCGACAGCGGTGCGATCACCAGCCCGAACCCGAGTCCGGCGACGAACAGTGGGGCGGTGTGCAGTGGCTCGGCGAGGGTGCGATCCCACGCCTGCAGCCCGGCGAACCCCGCCGCGGCGAGCACGAGGCCGAGCACCGTGGTGCCTCGCACGCTCCAGCGGTGCGCGAGCCAGCCTCCGGCGAGCGCCCCGACCGGGACGGCCACGGTGAGGCGCATGAGCGTCAGCCCGCCCTCGAGGGGGCGCAGCGCCAGCACGAGGTTCACGAACAGCGGCACGCCGATGAGCGCGGTAATCAGCCCGCCGCCGACGATCAGCTGCACGGCGTTGGCGCTCGCAACGCTGCGACTCCCCATGGCGGCCAGGCGGAGCATGGGGTCGCGCGCGCGCCGCTCGCGGATCACGAACAACACCGCCGGGACGAGCGCATTCGCGGCGAGGGCGGCGGTGCGCGACGCGCCACGCGGCGTGACGGGGTCGTCGACGAGGGCGACGGTCAGCAGCGCCAGCGCCAGCCCGAGGAGCGCCGCGCCCGCCCAGTCAATCGTGCCCACGCGCGTCTCGCGGCCCGCGAACCGCCAGGCGCCCACGGCGAGCGGGAGCGCCATCGGCACGTTGATCCAGAAGACCCAGCGCCAGCCCCAGAACTCGGTGATGCCGCCCCCCCAGAGGGGGCCGATCAGCGCGCCCGCCTCTGCGGCGGCGGCGATCGCGCCCAGGCCGAGCACGCGTCGCGCGGGTGGCAACTCGTCGATCACGATCGCCATCGCGACGGGGACCACGGCGCCGCCGCCGACGGCCTGCAGGGCGCGCGCCATCACCAGCCACGTGAACCCATCGGCCGCAGCCACGAGCACGGAGCCGACCATGAACACGGCCAGGGAGGCGGCGTAGACGCGGGCGTGGCCGTACACGTCGGCGATGCGGCCTACGAGAGGTAGCGCGACGATGTAGCCGAGCAGGTAGCCGTTGATGATCCAGCTCGAGCGGTAGAACTCGTCGACGGTGATACCGACATCCCGCAGCATCGCGGGCAGGACCGTCACCACCGAGGTCTGGTCGTCGGCGGCGATGAACACCCCACCGGCGATGACCAGCAGCAGCCACGTGCTGCGCGAGCCCGAGGCCTGTGGGGGCGCCATCGCCTCAGGACGGCGGCGCGAGGGCGACCGGCTCATCGAAGTGCGAGAGCGTGACGCGCACGGTGCCCTCGGCGTCGGGGGTCGCGGCGAATGGCACGCCGCGCCCCCGCACCTCCAGCCGCCGCACGAGGTCGTCCTCGACGCCCACCCACGCGCTCGCGCGGAGTTGCTGGCCAGGGGGGACGCCGGGCATGAGCCGGAAGCGCTCGGAGGCGAGGGCCCCATCGATGCGCTGCACGGTGACGCCATCGATGGTCTCGCGAGCCGCCACCACTGGCGCGGTGGCATCGCGCATCAGCGCGGTCACGCCGGACGAGATGTCGAACAGCTGCGCCACGGTCAGCGGCTGCTTCTGCCACTGGCCGGTGAGCGGGTTGGTGATCCAGGTCTCGCCCTGCACGGCGCGAATGCCCACGCGCGCGTCGATGGGCCCGGCGCTCGCGAGGACGACGGCGTCGAAGTCGTCGATGCCTGCGAACACGCCCTCGGCGCGCCGCATGCTGAGCCCGAGGGCGATCGGCGCAGCGCCCCCCTCGAACTCGAGGAGGTAACGGTAGGTCTTCGTCTGCTCGAGGCGGGTCGCGGCGCGCTCGAGAACGGCGGCGGCATCGACGGGTGCGGCCGCATCGCGGGAGCACGCGGCCACGACCACCCCGAGGGCGGCGACCAGGGCGAGCCAACGAAGGGACGCGGTGGGTCCGTGCTGCCGGGCGCGGCTAGCGGTCATGCGACGTGGACGATGGCGGGGCCTGCCTCGACGCGGCCCACCACCCAGCAGTCCCCCTCGACCGCCGCGATCTGGCCGCGCAGCGCCTCGGCGGCGGCCTCGGGGATGGCGATGAGCAGTCCGCCGGACGTCTGGGGGTCGTACAGGAGGTGCCCGGTCTCCTCGTCGAGGTCGGCGGCGAGCCGGATCCGGTCGCCAAGCTGCTCGCGATTGCGGCTCGCACCGCCGGTGACGGCGCCGGCCGCGGCGAGTTCCCGCGTCCCCGGGAGGGCGGGCAGCGCGCGGGCATCGAGGTGGAACGTGGTGCCGGACTGCTCGGCCATCTCGGCGGCGTGGCCGACGATGGCGAAGCCGGTGACATCGGTCATCGCGTGGACGCCCGCGGCGCGGGCCAGGTGCGCGGCATGGCGGTTGAGCCTTCGCATGGAGGCCACGGCAGCCTCGAGCGCTGCGTCGGCGCCAGCGCGCTGCTGCTTCGCGGCGGTCATCACGATCCCCGTGCCGAGGGCCTTCGTGAGCAGCAGCACGTCGCCGGGCTGCGCGCCGCCCTTCGTGATGATGGCGTCAGGGTGCACGACACCGGTCACCGACAGCCCGTACTTCGGCTCTTTGTCGAAGACGGTGTGTCCCCCGGCGATCACCCCGCCGGCCTCGGCAACCGCGTCCGCTCCGCCGCGGAACACCTCGGCGAGGAGGTCCGGGTCCAGGTCGTCAGGCCACGCGGCGATGTTGAGGGCGAGGCGCACCTCGCCGCCCATCGCGTACACGTCGGACATGGCGTTCACCGCCGCGACGACGCCGTACGTGTATGGGTCGTCGACGACGGGCGGGAAGAAGTCGAGCGTCTGGATGAGCGCGAGGTCGTCCGTCACGCGGAACACGGCCGCGTCATCGGAGCGCGCGAGTCCCACGAGGAGATCGGGATGATCTTCCGGCCTGAAGCGCTCTTTGATCGGGCGCAACACGTGCGCCAGGGTACCCAGCCCCATCTTGCCCGCTCAGCCGGCACAGGAGGCGAGGTCCGTCAGGCGCACGAGGTCTTCCCTGGTCACATGTGCTCCCTCGCGCGCGCCCATCGTACCGGCTCGCGTCGGGTGATGACGCCTCGCGCGGTACCGTACGCTGTGCGGGATGTCTGCTTCCCCGACGCGGCGCACTCCCATCGCAGCACCGACGGCGGCGCCCCGCATCGAGCCCGACACCCCTCCTCCATGGACGCCGAGCGAGCTCATCGCGATCCTCGACCGCGAGTACGGCCGCGCCCCGGCGCAGCGCTCGAACGCGCCGGTGACGGAGCTGGTCCTCACGCTGCTCTCCCAGCACACGTCCGACCACAACTCGGGGCGGGCGATGCACCGGCTGCTGGAGCGATTCCCCACGTGGGACGCGGTGCTCGAGGCGGACCCGGCGGACATCGAGGACGCCATTCGCCCGGGCGGGCTGGCGCCGACCAAGTCGAAGCGCCTGCTGGCGCTGCTCGCGGAGGTGCGGGCGCGCGCGCCCGACTGGGACCTCGCGATGCTGCGGCGCATGCCCCTCGAGGAGGCGAAGCGCTGGCTCACGACACTCCCGGGCGTGGGCCCGAAGACGGCGGCCTGCGTGCTGCTGTTCGCCCTCGGGCGCCCGGCGCTTCCCGTCGATACGCACGTCGAGCGGGTGGCCAAGCGCCTCGGACTGGTGCCTCCGAGGACCCCAGCGGACCGCGCGCACGAGCTCCTCGAGGCGCAACTCGCCCCCTCCGAGGTCTATGCCTTCCACGTCGACCTCATTCAGCACGGCCGCCGCACGTGCCACGCTCGCGGACCGACCTGCGACGCGTGCCCGCTGGCGACGCGCTGCCCTCGAGTGGGGCTGCCCCCGCGCTAGGCGGGTGCGGACGGCCCGAGCGGGCGCGGCCCGCGAGCGCCCTCAGTCGGGTGGGTTCAGCGGCAGGAGCAATTCCATCTCGACGGAGTCGAGCCAGCGCCCGAACTTGCGCCCGACCTCGCGCTTGTGCGCGATCCCCTCGAAGCCGAGTGCGGCGTGGAGGCCAATGCTGGCCTCGTTCGACGCCTCGATCAGCGCCATCAGCGTGTGCATGCCGAGCCGCCGCGCCGCCTCGACCTGGGTGGTGAGGAGCGTGCGCCCGATGCCGTGGCGGTGGAACCGCGGATCGACGTAGACAGAGGTCTCACGCGTGTAGCGGTACCCAACCTTCTCGCGGTAGAGCGAGAGGTACGCGAACCCGATGACCTCGCGCTCCATCTCGGCGACCAGCACCGGAAGCGTGGGGTCGGAGGCGTGCTCCTCGAACCAGGCGAGGCGCTCCGCGTCGGTCCACGGCTCGATGTCCCACGTCGCCACGCCCTCGAGGATCTCCCGGTTGTAGATGCGCTGGATCGAGGGCAGGTCGGCGATGCGTGCCGGCCGGATGATCGGGTCCACGTACGCTCCCCTCGGGTTGACGCGAGCCCGGCGCGGGTCGCGGAGCGGCTCGGCACGCCCGAGCGCGGTCCCCAAGTCTTGCACGCGGGTATACTCCACGCTCTCCGCAGGGCGCTCCTGGAAGGCGGCACCGGTGCCTGTCGAGCACCCCGATTGGCTCGAGTGGATCCCCGGCGGCGGCGTCACGTCGCCCCGAGGCTGGCGCGCGGGGGCGACCTTCGCGGGCATCAAGACCTACGGCGAGGAGCCGCGCTTCGATCTCGGGATCCTGGCCTCCGATCGGCCCGCCGCCGTGGCGGGGGTCTTCACGAAGAACCGGGTGTTCGGCCCCGCCGTCGCCCTCGATCGCGCGCGCGTCGCCAATGGGCGAGGGCAGGCGATCGTGGCGAACTCGGGCTGCTCGAACACAGTGACGGGGGAACAGGGGGAGCGCGACGCACGGCGGATGACGGCTCTCGTCGCGAGCAGCCTCGGCATCCCCGAGGAGGATGTGCTGGTGGCGTCGACGGGCGTCATCGGACGCCACCTGCCGATGCACCTCGTGGAGCCGGGCCTCGGGGCGATCGCCCTGGCCGACGACGGCGGCGCGGCGTTCGCGCGCGCGATCATGACCACGGACACGCGCCCGAAGTCGCACGCGGCGACGTTCGCGGGCGCGGACGGCACGCGCTACACGGTGGGCGGCGTGGCCAAGGGGTCCGGGATGGTGCATCCGGACATGGCAACGGTGTTCTGCTTCCTCACGACGGACGCGCCGGCGGCGGCGGGCTGGTTGCGGCAGACGCTCGCGGCCGTGGCGGACGTCTCGATCAACATGGTCGACGTCGACATGGACACGTCCACGAGCGACACCATGCTGCTGCTCGCCAACGGGGCGGCGGGCGGGACGCCGATCGACGACGGGCACGCGGATGCCCCTCGATTGCGCGCGGCGCTCGAGGCGGTGGCGGTCGAGCTGGCTCGCGACCTGGCCCGCGACGGCGAGGGCGCCGAGACGCTCATCGAGGTCCGCGCCTGCGGCGCCGCAACGGTGGACGACGCGCGTCGCGCGGCACGCACCGTGGCCTCGTCACCCCTCGTGAAGACGATGGTCACGGGTCGGGACGCCAACCTCGGGCGAGTGCTGGCCGCGGTCGGACGCTCGGGCGCGGACATGGATCCGGCGCGGGCGAGCGTGTGGATCGGTGAGCACGCGGCCTTCGAGCGCGGCGCGCCCTCGGCGGTGGCCTACGACGTCATCTCGCGGGCGATGGACGCGCCCGAGGTGGTGATCCGGGTCGACCTCGGCACCGGCGGGTCCGGCGAGGCCGTCGCGTGGGGCTGCGATCTGACCGAGGGCTACGTGCGCATCAACGCGGACTACACCACCTGAGCGCCCCGCCCGCCGCGCCTCGGACGTAGCGCGGCCTCGGCGTCGGCGCCGCCCCGGTTCCAATGCCCATCCGTGTGAGTGTGGAGGTATGCCATGCCAGCCAGCGCCGCGACCGTGATCAAGATCGGCGGGTCCACGCTGGGCGCCGAGGACACGACACTCGAGGACGTGGCGGCGCTCCAGCGCAGCGGCGAACGCGTGGTGGTGGTCCACGGCGGCGGAGCGATGATCACGGACTGGCTCGACAAGATGCAGGTCCGCTCCGAGTTCGTGGACGGGTTGCGATCGACCAGCGCCGAGGCCCTCGACGTGGTGGTGGCGGTCCTCCGCGGTGTCATCAACGCGCAGCTCGTGGCGCAGCTGGGCGCCCTCGGGGCCCGCGCGATCGGCCTCTGTGGCGTGGATGGCGGGCTGGTCCGGGCGGAGCGCTATGACGCGCGCCTGGGGTACGTCGGCCAGATCACGGGGGTCG
>CADEHD010000020.1 GCA_902827055.1 uncultured Chloroflexota bacterium
CCAGGACCCCGCAGCCCTCGAGATTGCGCGCACTCGACTCGCCCGGTTCGGCGAGGGGGCCGTGCTTGCGCACGGCAACTTCCGCCAGCTGGAGCGGCACGCACGACAGGCCGGATTCGAGTCCGTCGATGGCGTATTGATGGACCTGGGCGCGTCGTCGATGCAACTCGACACGCCCGAGCGCGGCTTCTCGTTCCAGGGGGACGAGGCGCTCGACATGCGGATGGACCCGTCGTCACCCACGACGGCTGCCGACATCGTGAATGAATGGGACGAGGAGGATCTTGCGAACGTGATCTGGCGTTACGGCGAGGAGCGGCGGAGCCGCTCAATCGCCCGGTCGATCGTGTCGCGCCGTCCGCACCGCGGAACGCGCGACCTGGTCAGCGCCATCGAGCAGGCCGTGGGACGGGGCAGGGAACGCCAAATTCACCCCGCCACTCTGACGTTCCAGGCCCTGAGGATTGCCGTCAACCAGGAACTGGACAGCCTGCAAGACGCTCTCCCTCAAGCCCACGGTCTGCTCGATGGCGCTGGCGCGCGACTCGCCGTGATCTCGTTCCACTCGCTGGAGGATCGGATCGTCAAGAACTACCTCCGGCGAGAGTCCACTGATTGCGTCTGCCCGCCACGCACGCCGCAATGTGTCTGCGGGCATGTAGCGACCCTCCGCCTGGTCACGCGCCGTGCGATGCGGCCGAGCCCGGCGGAGGTCGCTGCCAATCCTCGATCTCGCTCGGCCAGGCTCCGCGCCGCCGAAGCGCTGGCCGCCTGATGGCCTCCGCGGCCCTGCGTCGGGCACCGGCTGCCGGGGTCATCCCGGCGCGCCGCCTGATCGGACGCCTGCCGGGGGCAGCCCTCTCCATCCTCGCGCTCTCGCTGGTCATGCTCACCGGCGGGCTGCAGGTCATGCAGGCCAGCCAGGCGGCATCCGCCGGGTACGAAATCGGCCGCCTCGAACGCGAGCGCGACCGCCTGAACGCCGAGATCCGGCTGCTCGAGGTCGAGGTGGCCAACATGGCGCACTCCGACCGCGTGCTCCAGCAGGCCACGGAGCGCCTCGGGATGGTGCAACCGACCACCTCGGTCCGCGTCGCCGTCGGCGTCGCGGCGCCGCAGGGCATCCCGATCCCCAGCCGGTTCACGCCGCCCCTCGAGGTGGTGGGGCCACTGCAGCGTCCCTGGTGGGCGAAGGTGCTGGAGAGTCTGCCCCCCGTCCGCTAGTTCGCGTCCACCGTTGCGAGGGAGCTCCCCGTGTCCGAGCAGCGGCCCCATCACCTGACCTGGCGACACGCCGCTCTCCTCGCCGGCATGGCCGCCTCGCTGGTCGCGGTGATCGTGCGCCTCTGGCAGGTCCAGGTCGTCGACCACCAGTCGTACGTCGAGCAGGCGGCGCGCACCCGAGATGGCGTTGCGGCGACCTCCGCACCACGCGGTACGATTACTGATGCGACTGGTTATCCACTTGCGATGTCCCGCGACACGTGGGACGTCTACCTCGACACCTTCCTCTGGCGCGATCGCGACAAGGCTCGCGACGCGGCATTCAAGCTGTCGCAGGTCCTGGGGATCGACGCCGCCCAGACGTTCGAGCTCGGAACGGCGCAGAGCCGAGGGGACATCCCGTTGCTGCGTCACATCCCCTACGAGACGGGCCGCCAACTCACTGAGCAGGAGCTGTGGGGCGTCCGCCTGCTGCCCTCGGCAGAGCGCATCTACCCAGAGGGCACCCTCGCGTCGCCACTGGTGGGGTACACGGGGCTGAGCGGCGAGGGGCTCTGGGGGCTCGAACTCGACTACGAGCAGGTCCTCCGCGGTCGCAGCGGCATGGTGATGTCGGAGCGCGACCCGCTCGGCCGGCCGATCGCCTTCGGGACCCGCATCGAGCGCTCCGCCGAGGTCGGCGGCGATGTCGAGCTCACGATCGACCGCCACATCCAGCGCATCGTCGAGCAGCGGCTGGACGAGGCGCTCCGCGAGAACAGCGCGCCGAGTGGCAGCGTCCTGGTGATGAACCCGCGCACGGGTGCGCTGCTCGCCATCGCCTCCCGCCCCGCACCCACCTCGTACGACAAGATCCTCGACCACCCGAAGCTCTCGTCGATCGTCCGCGCGCGCCCGGTCACGGACCTGTACGAGCCGGGCTCGGTCATCAAGACGCTGACCACGGCGACCGCGATCGACCTCGGGCTTATCTCGCCGACGACGACCTACATCGATACCGGGCGCGTCGACATCCCCGGCACGCAGTACACGATTCGCAACTGGGACTTCCAGAAGTACGGCCAGGTCACGATGACCGAGTACCTGCAGCGCTCGCTGAACACGGGCTCGGTCTGGCTGTCCTCGAAAATCGGGGCGCGTGATTTCTATCGGTACCTCGACACCTTTGGCCTCGGCGAGCCGACGCACGTCGGCCTCTCCGGCGAGGGCGAGGGCATGATCCGCACGCCCGACCACGACGACTGGTACCCGGTCGACCTCGCGACGAACTCCTACGGGCAGGGGATGGCGGTCACACCGCTCCAGGTCCTGACGGCGGTGTCGTCACTCGCGAACAACGGCGTGCTGATGCGCCCCTACGTCGTCTCGCGTATCGCCACTCATGGCGAGGTGCGCACCTTCCAGCCGGTGCGCGTGCGCCGCACGGTCTCCGAGGACTCGGCGCGCACGGTCCTCCGCATGATGTACGAGGTCGTCGAGGGCGTGCCGACGCACGGCGCGCGCGTCCCGGGCTACCACGTCGCCGGCAAGACGGGCACCACGCTCGTCTCAATCCCCACGGGATACGACCTCGACACGACGATCGCGTCATTCGTCGGCTTCATCCCGTACGAGGACCCGCAGGTGGGCATTTTGGTCAAGATCGACCAGCCCGGCGGCGGCATGAACCTCGGCGGGCAGGTCGCTGCGCCGGCGTTCGCCAAGATGGCGGGCGACATCATGCAGTACCTCCGCGTGCCCTCGGGCCGCACGCCCTCCCAGGTGGCGACCCGGTGAGGCGCCCCCCGCAGCTCGACCGCGCCTTTGTCGAGGCCGCACTCGGCGGACAGCTGCGCACGGTCGCCGGGCCGGACCGCCCGGCCTCGGGTGCAGCCATCGACTCGCGCGCGGTGGAGTCCGGCGATCTCTTCGTGGCGCTGCGCGGCGAACACCACGACGGGCACGACTTCGCGCGCGACGCCGTTCAGCGCGGCGCCGCCGCGGTCCTCCTCGAGCGGCCCGTGGCGGGCCTCGAGGAATCGCAGGCGGCGGTGTATTACGTCGAGGACGCCCTCGTCGCCTTGCAGACGCTCGGGGCGGCGTGGCGCCGCGCGCTCGTCGGGCTCGAGGTCGTCGGCATCACCGGGAGCGTGGGGAAGACGACCACCCGCGCGTTCACCGCCGAGCTGCTCGCCCGGCGCTTCCGAGTCCAGGCGACAGCGGGCTCCTTCAACAACGAGATTGGTGTGCCGCTCACCCTCCTCCAGCTGCGCCCGGAAACGGAGCGCGCCGTGATCGAGATGGGCATGTACACCACCGGTGAAATCGCCCAGCTCTGCACGTGGGCGCAGCCCCGCACCGGCGTCGTTCTGAACGTCGGGCCCGTGCACATGGAGCGCGCCGGTTCCATCGAGGCGATCGTCCGCGCCAAGCGCGAGCTCGTCGAGGCACTGCCGGCGAGCGGCTGCGCCATCCTCAACACTGACGACGCGCGCGTCGCCACGATGGCGTCCCACACTAAGGCGCGCGTGGTCGCCATCGGCGAGTCGCCCGAAGCCGACGTCCGCGCCGACGACGTGGTCGGCCACGGCTGGAGTGGCTTCGAGTTCACGCTGCGCTACCAGCAGTCCGCCAGCCGGGTGCGCGTGCAGCTGCCGGGGCGGCACCTGGTCACGAACGCGCTCGCGGCGGCGGCAGTGAGCCTGGTCGAGGGCATCGACTTCGCCCAGGTCGCCGCGGGCCTCGAGGCGCTGCGCGACAGCCCGCGGATGCGCGTGGTCGCGCTCGCCAACGGCGTAACGCTCCTCGACGACACGTACAACGCCAACCCGGGGTCGATGGCGGCCGCGCTCGGGCTGCTCGCGGACCTGCCCGGTCGCCGTGTCGCGCTCCTGGGCGACATGCGTGAGCTCGGACCTGTGACATCGAGCGAGCATCGCGACCTCGGGCGCCGCGCCGCGGCGGTCGTGAGCGTGCTGCTCACGGTCGGCGAGCTGACCGAGGAAACGGCCATCGCGGCTCGCGAGGCGGGCCTCACCGATGTGCACCACCTGCTCGGGACCGATGACGCCACGCAGGCCCTCGGCCAGCGACTCGCCGCGGGCGACGTGGTGCTGATCAAGGGGTCGCGCGCGCTCGCGCTGGAGCGCGTCGTCCGCTCCCTGGAGCAGTCGTTCGGGGTGGCCTCGTGAGCTACTCCCTGCTCTGCGGCGTCATCGCCTTCATCGTGTCACTTCTCGCAGGGCGACCCGTCGTCCGACTGCTGCGCGCGAAGAAGCTCGGCAAGGCGATCTCGGAACTCGGGCCCTCCACGCACATGGTGAAGGCCGGGACGCCCACGATGGGTGGCCTGCTGAGCTGGGGCACCGTCGCGGCCGTGACCGTGCCGACGAACCTCTACGGCCGCCTCTCGATGCTGCTCCCCCTCAGCGTGCTGCTGGCGACGGTCGCGATCGGCATTTACGACGACCTCGGGACGCTGCTTACCAACGCGAAGTACGGCGGACTCTCCTGGCGCGTGAAGTTCATCCTCATCGGCGGTATCGCGATGGTCGCGGCGCTGGTGCTCCATTTCTCGTTCGACGCCCACAGTGTGAACGTGCCGTGGGTGGGCCAGCTCGATATCGGCCCGATTTACATCGCGGTGGCGTTCCTGACGGTGTTCGCGACCACCAGCGCCGTGGCGATCACGGACGGGCTTGATGGCCTGCTCGGGGGTACCGCGGCGTTCGCGTTCGCGGCGTACGCGGTGATCGCGTTCATGCAGGAGCAGATCTACCTCGGGACGTTCTCGTTCACGGTCGTCGGAGCGCTCCTCGGGTTCCTGTGGTTCAACGCTCACCCGGCGCAGGTGTTCATGGGCGACGCCGGGGCGCTGCCGCTCGGCGCAACGCTCGCCACGGTGGCGCTGATGACGGGGCACTGGCTGCTGCTGCCGGTCATCGGGATCGTCTTCGTCGCCGAAGCGCTGAGCGATGTGATCCAGATCGCCTACTTCAAGACCACCGGCGGCCGGCGGATCTTCCGCATGGCGCCGTTGCACAACCACCTTGAACTGCTCGGCTGGAGCGAGCCGCAGATCGTGGTCCGCATGTGGTTAGTGGGATTCGCGGCGGGCATGGTCGGCGTCGCGCTCGCGTTGACGGTGTGATACAAACATGTATCGGCTAATGCGCTATGGCAGATGAACACCTACAGGCCCGCTCTGGGCAGCGTAACAGACTGCGAGGCGCTCGCGTGACGGTCGTCGGGCTCGGCATCGAGGGCGTGGACCTCGTGCGCTTCCTCACCTCCGAGGGGGCTCGAGTCACGGTGTCCGACTCCCGTCGCCCGGATCAGCTGCACGCTGCGCTCGATGCGGTCACGCCATTCGCTCCTGCCCTGTCACTCGGCGATCCTGCACACCCCGCCGTGACGGACGCCGAGGCGGTGTTTGTCTCGCAAAGCGTGGATTGGCACCTCCCCGCGCTCGACGCGGCCCGCGCCCGTGGCGTGCCGGTCTCCTCGATGGCGCGCCTGTTCCTCGAGCGGTGCCCGGCCCCTGTCGCGGGGATCACAGGGTCCTCGGGCAAGACGACGACGACAGCGCTGGTCGGCGCAATGCTCGACGCCGCCGAAGTCGACCACGTGGTGGGCGGCAACATCGGCGTGGGGCTCCTGGGGCTCCTCGACCGCATCGACCCCGACACCCGCGTGGTCGCGGAGCTGTCGCACACGCAGCTTGAAAGCGTGGAATCGAGCCCGCACTGGGCGTGCCTGACGAACGTGACGCCGAATCACCTCGACCAGTTCAGCTGGGACGCCTACGTCGACCTCAAGCGACGGATCTTCCAGTTCCAGGGCGCCGACGATGTCGCGATCTTCAACCTCGACGACCCGGTCAGCCGGGATCTGCTGCGCGAGGCACCCGGCACGGTGCGCGCGACGTCGCTTGTCGCGCCGCTCGTCGCCGACGGCGTGGCCCTCGATGGCGTGACCGTCGAGGAGGGCACGATCGTGCGTCGCGAGGGGGGTGCGGCCCACGCCGTGATGACGCGCCAGGATGTGCCCCTGCGCGGCGAGCACAATCTCGCGAACGTGCTTCAGGCGACGGCCGTCGCCTCGCTCCTCGGCGTCCCGGACACGGCCATCGCGAGCGCCGTGCGCGGGTTCCGCGGAGTGGCCCACCGCCTCGAGCATGTTGCCACGGTCGAAGGCGTGCTGTGGGTGAACGACTCGATTGCGACCACGCCCGAGCGGACGCTGGCCGGGCTGCGGTCGTACACCGAGCCGGTCGTCCTGTTGCTCGGCGGCCGCGACAAGGCGCTCCCCCTCGATGAGCTGGCCGCGGCCGTGGCCACGCGCTGCCGGGCCGTGATCACGTTCGGCGAGGCGGGCGAGCTCTTCGCGAGTGCGATGCGCCCGGCGGCCTCCGACCTGCACGTCGCGCGGGTGGACACGATCGAGGCCGCGGTGCTGGCTGCGGCTCGCGTCGCGCGCCCGGGCGACGTGGTGCTCTGCTCGCCAGCCGGGACCTCGTTCGATGCGTACCCCAACTTCGAGCGGCGCGGCGAAGCGTTCCGCGAGGCGGTTCGTGCCCTCCTGGGAGGCCGCTGATGGCCCGCGGCGCGATGGTCTTCGGTGCACGCGGCGCTCGCGAGGCGCGCGGCAGTGTCCGCGCTCCCTCCGAGGTGATGCCGTGGATCGCGCGCCGCCACGCGCCGGACTACCTGCTGCTGGCGGTGGTGACCACCCTGGTGCTGTTCGGGTTGATCGCGGTTTACTCGTCCTCATACGCGTACGCGGAGTTCGAGTTCGAGGACGCGAACTACTTCATCAAGCGGCAGGCGCTCTGGGCGGCGATCGGGTTCATAGGCCTCGTCGCCCTCATGAACGTCGACTACCGCTGGCTGCGCTGGCTCGCGATTCCGATCATCGGCATCGCCATCGCGTCGCTGATCGCGGTGCACGTGGTGGGTGATGACATCTACGGCGCGAAGCGCTGGATCACGATCGGTCCGATGAGCGCGCAGCCGAGCGAGTTCGCGAAGTTCGCGGTGCTCCTCTACATGTCGGCGTGGCTCGCGGCCAAGGGCGAGGCGGTACGCGACCTCCAGATGGGCGTCGGTCCGTTCGTCTTCATCGTCGCCTGCGTGAGCGGGCTCGTCATGGCGCAGCCGGACCTCGGCACCACGGTGATGATCCTGGCGATCACCGGGACCCTGTTCTTCGTCGCCAAGTCGAAGCTGGTGCACATCTTCTGGCTGGCGGTGGCCTCGGGGCTGGGTGGACTGCTGCTCATCGCCCTCTCCGGCTACCGGATGGACCGCATCACCTCGTTCCGTGCCGCCGAGGCGGACCCGTCGGGCCTCGGGTTCCAGACGCTGCAGCTCCTGGTCGCGTTCGGGTCGGGCGGGGTCTGGGGACTCGGGCTCGGTGTCTCGAGGCAGAAGTTCCTCTACATCCCCGGGGCCCACACGGACGGCGTGATGGCGATCATCGGCGAGGAGCTGGGGTTCGTCGGGCTCGTCGTGGTCCTGATGCTCTTCGTGGTCCTGGTCTGGCGCGCCGCGCTCATCGCGCACCGCGCCCCGGACACGTTCGGCTCGCTCCTCGCGACGGGGACCATCGCCTGGATCGGGTTCCAGCTCCTGATCAACGTCGCCGGGGTGACGAGGATGATCCCGCTTACCGGCATCCCGCTCCCGTTCCTGTCCTCCGGCGGATCGGCGCTGGCCGCGGTGATGGCCGCCGTTGGGGTGCTCCTCTCGGTCTCCCGTTACACGGCTGTGCCGGAGGCCACCACCACCCCTCGAGGCGTCGCGCGCGGGCTGGGCCCGCGCCCGGACGGAGTCGGCGAGTGAAGGTGGGACTGGCCGGCGGTGGCACGGGCGGACACGCCTACCCGGCGATCGCGGTCGCCGAGGCGCTGCGCGAACACGCTGACGTGGAGCTGGTCTTCTTCGGCACGGACCGGGGGCCGGAGCGCCAGGTCGCGGAGGAGAACGGCATCCCGTATCGGACGGTGCCGGCCTCGCCGTTGCGCAGCCGTTCCCCCATCCGCCTGATGCGGGGCACGATCGATCTGCTACGCGGCAGCGCCGAAGCGGCGCACACGCTCCGCCACGAGGGCGTGTCGAGCATCTTCGCCACCGGCGGCTACGCCTCGGCGCCCCTGGGCCGACCGGCGAAGGGGCAACACATCCCCCTCCTGCTCTTCCTGCCCGACGTGAAGCCCGGCTGGGCCGTGCGCTACCTGCAGCGCTACGCGACCACGGTCGCCTGCTCGGTCGACGCGTCGATTCGCTACCTCAAGGCGTCTAAGACGGTGGTTACGGGCTACCCGGTGCGTCGTCAGTTCGCGGACGCCACTCGCGAGGCGGGGATCCAGCGGTTCGGCCTCGACCCGAGCCTCCTGACGCTGCTGGTGGCTGGCGGATCACTCGGTTCACATGCGATCAACCTCGTGCTGTCGAAGGCGCTGCGCGAGCTGCTCACGCGCGTGCAGATCATCCACATCGCGGGCCGCGATGAGGAGCTGTGGCTCAGTCGCGAACGCGAGCGCCTCCCGGACTGGCAGCAGGAGCGCTACCACCTCCACGCCTACACCGGCGAGATGGCCTGGGCGATGGCCGCCTCCGACCTCGCGGTCACGCGCGCGGGTGCCTCGGTGCTGGGCGAGCTGCCCGCGACCGGGCTTCCGGCCGTGGTCATCCCCGGCGACTTCTCGGACCAGCACCTCAACGCGGCGTTCCTCGCGGAGCGCGGCGCGGCGGTGACGCTGTCGATGCGCCAGATCGACGACCTCGAGACGACCGTGACGCGCCTGCTCGACGACGACATCGCGCGTCGACACATGGCGCGGGCTATGGGAGAACTCGCGCGACCGGATGCCGCGCGCACGCTGGCAGGGATGCTGCGGGAGATGGCGGCATGATGGTCAGACTGCGCCCTCGCTCTGAAGGTGGGACGCCCTCGATCCCACGCCGCGTCCACCTGGTGGGCGCCGGCGGCATCCACATGTCCGCGATCGGGCAGATCCTGCTCGAGCGCGGCCACGAGGTCACGGGGTCGGACCTCGAGCTCTCCGAGTACACAGAGCGCCTCCGCGCGCTCGGGGGCACGGTGTACCAGGGTCACGCGATCGCGAACCTGGGCCGCGCCGAGCTGATCGTCGCGACGGCGGCCGCGAAGTCGCAGAACCCCGAGATCCTCGAGGCGCAGCGCCGTGGCCTCCCTGTGATCACGCGCGCCGAGATGGTGCAGCGCCTCCTCGAGGGACGGAAGGTACTGGCGGTCGCGGGCACGCACGGCAAGACGACGACGTCCTCGATGCTGGCGCTGATGGCGGTGCGTGGCGGGCTGGACCCGCTGGCGCTCCTCGGCGGCGACGCCCGCGAACTCGGCGGCAACGCGCGCGACGGCCAGGGCGAATTCGCGGTCGTCGAGGCCGACGAGTACGCCGAGGCGTTCCTCCAGTACCACCCGCACCTGGCGCTCATCACCAACATCGAGGCGGATCACCTCGACTACTACGGCACGGAAGAGCGCTATGTGCAGGCGTTCGCCCGCTTCGCCGAGCGCGTCACCGCCGAGGGCACACTCATCGTGTGTGCCGACTCCCCGGGGGCGCTGGCCTTGGGCGACGCCCGCCGCAGCGCCGGTGCGCGCGTGGAACGCTACTCGGTGGTGTCCTCGTCCAGCGAGCCGGCGGACTGGGAGGCAACGGCGCTCCGCGTCAACGACCTCGGTGCCTTCGACTTCACGGCGTCCCTCCACGGCGGTGAGCTGGGACGCGTCTCGCTGCGCGTGCCCGGCCGTCACAACGTGGCGAACGCGCTCGGCGCGCTCGCCGTGGCGATGCGTGCGGGCGTCGACTTCCACCGCGCCGCCCTCGCGGCTGCCGAGTTCACGGGCGCCCGGCGGCGCTTCGACCTCGTGGGTGACGCTGCGGGCGTCACGGTCGTCGACGACTACTCACACCACCCCACCGAGGTCCGCGCCCTGGTCTCGGCGGCACGGCAGCGCTATGCGGGACGTCGCATCGTGGTCTGCTTCCAGCCGCACACCTACTCCCGCTCGGTCTACCTGCTGGAGGGCTTCAAGCACTGCTTCGAGGGCCTCGACGCGCTCTACGTGCTGCGCACTTACGCGGCGCGCGAGGAGCCGACGGCGGGCATGGACGCGCAGGCGCTGGCTGCGGAGATCACCGACCCGCCGGCAACCTACGTCGACTCTTTCGAGGAGGCCGAGGAGCGCATCACCGCGGACCTCGCACCGGGCGACGTCTTCATCACCGTCGGTGCCGGCAGCGTGACCGAGCTCGGCCCGCGCGTCCTCGCGAAGCTGGGAGCGCGCGCATGACGAACCCAGCGCGGCAGCGCCTCGGCGTGATCTTCGGCGGCCGGTCCCCTGAGCACGAAGTCTCGGTGGTGTCCGCCCGCTCGGTGATGCGCGAGGCCGACCCCGCTCGCTTCGAGGTGGTCCCGTTCGGGATCACCAAGGGCGGCCGCTGGCTGTCGTCCGCGGAGACGCGGGCGCGACTGGGCGAGGCCGCGCGGCGCGACATGGGCCACGAGCAGGCTCGCGGCGTGCTCGATGCCCCGGCAGTCCTCGAGGAGCTCGCCGGCGTCGATGCCGTGTTCCCCATCGTGCATGGCCCGCTCGGCGAGGACGGCACGCTGCAAGGGCTCCTGGAACTCGCAGGCATCCCATACGTCGGTGCGGGAGTTGCCGCCAGCGCCATCGGGATGGACAAGGAGCTCATGCGCGCGGTCTTCGCGCGCGCCGACCTCCCGCAGGCCGACTACATGGTGCTGCGCGACCACGATGTCGAGGCGCCCCCGGAGGCTGCGTTGCGCGAGGTCGCGACGCGCCTCGGGTTCCCGTGCTTCGTGAAGCCGTGCAACGGCGGCTCATCCGTCGGCGTCAGCAAGGCGCGCTCCTCCGAGGACCTGCTCGAGGCGGTTCGGGAAGCGGGTCGGTTCGACCGCAAGGTGATGGTCGAGGCGGCGATCGCGGGTCGCGAGGTGGAGTGCGCGGTGCTCGGTAACGAGCAGCCGGCGGCCTCGCCGCTGGGCGAGATCACGCCTCGCGCGGAGTTCTACACCTACGCCGCGAAGTACGCCGATGACACCACGGAACTCACGGTGCCGGCGCGCGTCTCCTCGGAGGTGCGCGATCGCATCCAGGCGCTCTCGCTCCGCGCGTTCGCGGCGCTCGATTGCGCAGGCATGGCCCGCGTCGACTTCTTCGTCACACCCGAGGACGACGTCCGCATCATCGAGGTGAACACGCTGCCGGGCTTCACGCCCATCTCGATGTACCCGCGCCTGTGGCAGGAGGCCGGCCTCACCTACGGCGGGCTGATCAGCCGCCTGGTCGACCTGGCGCTCGAGCGCCATCGAGCCGCCGCGGCGCGAGGCGCCAGCACCCAGCAGGGGGCCGTGCTCCATGGCTAACTCGCGCCGCACCACCGAGTCCCTGCCGCTGCGCTCGGTGCCGCCGCACTTGCGGGCCTCGGCGCACATCCGAGGCGGGGCGCCAGCCGCACGGGCGGGCGAGGTGCCGCCGTGGAAGCGCGCGGTCACCACCGCCGGCCTGGCCGCGTTCGCGGTTGCCTTCGGCGTCGCGGCGTACTGGGTGCTCTACGGCGACCTATTCCGCGTGACGGACGTGCGCATCAGCCCGCTCCAGGCGGTCGATCCGCTCGCGGTGAGCGCAGCGGCCGGGGTCACCGGCAAGACGCTCTTCACCGTCGACCGCGGCGACGTCGAGGCGGCCGTGGCGGCGGTACCGGGCGTGCGCTCGGTGCAGGTGCGCCGCGACTGGCCCAACGCGGTCGCAATCGACATTGTCGAGGCGCAGGGCTGGGGCTTCTGGGAGGTCGCCGGCCGTCGCGTGGTCGTCGACGAGCAGGGCGCGATGCTCGAGCGCGGGCGAGTGCCCGCGACGCAGGCCCTGGTCATCTACGAAGACACGACTTCCCTCGACGCGGCGCCTGTGGTCGCGCCGGACCCCGAGACGGTGCAGCTCGTGCGCCGGCTCATCGACACGGGGGCGTTCTCGATTCTGCGCGTGACGCCCACCGGATTCACCTACAACCGCGAGCGCGGCCTCACTGTCCATGTTGCCTCGGGGCCGCGGGTCATCTTCGGTGACGCGCACGATTTCGACTTCAAAGTAGCGACGTGGGGTGCGCTGCTGGACAAGGTCGAGTCGCAGCGACTTGCGGTGACGGAAATTGATCTGCGCTACGGAAAGCAAGTGGTGATGCGCTGATGTCGAACCCCACCTTCGCCGCAATCGACGTTGGAACGACCAAGGTCTGCACTGTGGTCGGCGAGGTCTCCCCCGAGGGCGACCTGCGCATCCTCGGAGTGGGGATCGGTCCCTCGGCCGGTCTGACCAAGGGGATGGTGGACAACATCCAGGCCGCCACCGAGGCGATCGCGTCCTCTGTGGAGCGCGCCGAACGAGCGTCCGGGACACGCATCCTCTCGGCGCACGTCGGGATCGCCGGGCCGCACGTCTCCTCCTCGAACTCCCGCGGCATCGTCGCGATTCCCGATCCGCGCCGCCCGATCTCCGAGGCGGACGTGCAGCGCGCCCTCGACAGCGCGCGCATCGTCAACGTGCCCACGAACCGCGAGGTCATCCACGTTGTCCCGCGGTACTACGTCGTCGATGGCCAGGACAGCGTCGTCGACCCGGTGGGGATGTACGGCTCGCGCCTGGATGTGGAGACGCACGTCGTCACGGCCTCCGCGAGTGCCATGCAGAACCTCGTGCAGTGCGTAGAGGGCGCGGGCGTCCGCGTCGACTCGCTCATCCTCGAGCAGCTCGCCGCCGCCGAGGCGGTCATCCAGGAGGAGGAGCTGCGCCACGGCGTCGCGCTGGTGAACATCGGCGGCGGCACCACGGACGTGGCGGTCTTCGTCAACGGCGCCATCACCCACACGGCAGTGCTGCCGGTCGGCGGGGTGCACATGACCCGCGACCTGGTCGTCGCCCTGCGCGTGCCGCAGCCGAGCGCCGAGCAGGCGAAGCGCCGATTCGGCCACGCCATTCCCTCGATGGTCGACGCCGACGAGGTCGTCGAGATCGACTCGTTCGGCTCGGACGGTCGCCGCGAAGTCGAGCGCCGCGCCATCGCCCAGGTCATCCAGGCTCGCGCCGAGGAGCTGTTTGAGCTGGTGCACGCCGAGATCCGGCGTGGCGCCCAGGCGGAGACGCTGGCGGCCGGCGTGGTCCTCACGGGCGGTGCGGCCCTCCTCCCCGGTATCGATGTCCTCGCCGAGGGCGTCCTACAGCTGCCCGCACGGATCGGGCGACCGCGGCACCTCGCCGGGCTGTCCGACATCCTCCATGACCCGGCGTACGCGACTTCGGTCGGGCTGTTGCGCTGGGCGTTGAAGGAGCGCGAGGTCGTCTTCCGATCGACGGCGCTGCCGGTGGGCAGCCTCGGCGGTCTGATGAAGAAGGTGGGGCACTTGATGCGGCTGGTGCTTCCCCAGTGAGATTCCGCCCGCACTTTGGCAAGGAACGCCAGAAGGAGACCAGCATGGATGAGCAGGACGGGCGCGTAGTCCCCATGGGCCCCGGCACGCTCTTCGATTACCTGGCCGCCGCCCGCAGGCTGGCCGCCGCGGAGCGCTCCGGCGAACCACCCTCGCAAGAGGCACCCGTGGCCCTGGGCACGGCCGCGGAGCGCGAGGCGCTGCGGCTCGGGGCACAGGCCCACGCACTCGCGCAGGTGACAGGGGCCTCGGACCAGGACCCGCCCACCGAAGTCGCCCCACCACCGCGAGAGCGCCCGGTACTCGACCTTGCGTGGGACCCACCCACACCCGACTCGCGCTCCGAGTACGAGCCACTGGTCGCGATGGAGCAGCAGGTCCGCGACGAATCGGACGCCGACGTCGGGACGCCCGAGCAGCGACTCGAGGCGGCCATCGCCAGCATCACGGTCGAGGCCACCTCGGTCCTGTCGCAGGCGGACGAGACGGACGCCGCCGGCGTGAGTGACGACGCCGACTTCGAGCGGGAGCTGGCGACGGCCGCGCTGTGGGCGACGACGGAGGTCGACTTCCTCGCGCCGGCGCCCGCCGCCAGCATCGATGTGGACATCGCCGTGGAGGCGGTCGCGGCGGCCGAGGCCGTCATGGCGACCGACCAGCCCATCGAGACTCAGCTGGCGTCTCGGGCACCCGTGTTCACCGAGGTCGAGGGCACGCCGGTCGCAGCCACCCTCGCGACGGGGTCGGCTGTGGCGGTCGCCGAGCGGCCCACCGCGTCGATGAGCGGCGGTCACGGGGACGCCTCTACGCCATCCGAACCGCCCTCGCCTCCGCGCCGCGATGCGCCCGCCCTCTGGGAGGAGCGCACGCTCGCGACTGCGGCGCCCGCGCCGCGGTTCGGCGCGATGCCGGTCGCCGGTGGCCGCCCGGGCGAGCCCCGGGCACCCGCCCCAACGTCAGGATCCGAACGCCCGCGGGTGCGCCGAGCGCCGCGCGCGAGTGATCAGCACACGGATGTGAACAACGCTGCCCCCAGCGGGCGGTCGGGAGAGAGCAGGGACGTGACACACGACTTCGGATTCGAGGGGCTTCCGCCCATCAAGGTCATCGGCGTGGGTGGTGGCGGCTCGAACGCCGTCAACCGCATGATCAGCGCGCGGCTGCCGGGCGTGCAGTACGTCTCCGTCAACACGGACATGCAGGCCCTGGAGCACAATAACGCCCAGGTCAAAGTGCGCATCGGCGACCGGCTCACGAAGGGCCTCGGCGCCGGGGCGGACCCCCTCCGCGGTCAGCGCGCCGCCGAGGAGTCCCGCGAAGCCCTCGCAGAAGCGGTGCGGGGCGCCGAGATGGTGTTCGTGACCGCGTGCCTCGGTGGCGGGACCGGCACGGGCGCCGCGCCGATCGTCGCGGAGGTCGCGCGCGAGCAGGGTGCCCTCACCATCGGCGTCGTCACGAAGCCGTTCTCCTTCGAGGGCGCGAAGCGTCGCCAGCAGGCCGAGGAGGGCATCCGCGACCTCCAGGGCAAGGTCGACACGCTCATCGTGATCCCGAATGACCGGCTCCTCCAGATCTGCGAGCCGAACGTCCCGATCAAGCAGGCGTTCGAGGTCGCCGACGATGTCCTCCGCCAGGGCATCCAGGGCATCAGCGAGCTCATCACAGTCCCGGGCATGGTGAACCTCGACTTCGCGGACGTGCGCAAGATCATGACGG
>CADEHD010000021.1 GCA_902827055.1 uncultured Chloroflexota bacterium
GCCCCGGGTACGAGGCGTACGCACTCGCGCGCGAGCTAGGACGGGATAGATGGCAGCCCCTCGAGGAGATGGCGGCCCGCCCAGACGTCGACGTCGTGCTGGTCGCCACGAGCGGCATCGCGGGGCTCGCCCCCACGCTCGCCGCCCTCGAGGCGGGCACTCCCGTTGCGCTCGCGAACAAGGAAGTGCTCGCCGTGGGCGGACCGATCGTCCACGCCACGCTCGCGGCGAACGCCCATCGCGGGGCCGAGCTGCGCCCGGTCGACTCAGAACACTCGGCGATCTGGCAGTGCCTCTGGGGCGAGCGCCCCGAGTCCGTGGCGAAGCTCACCCTCACCGCCTCGGGCGGCGCGTTCCGCGATTATGACGTCCAGGCGCTAGCCCGCGTCACGGCCGAGCAGGCGCTCGCGCATCCCACGTGGCGGATGGGGCCGAAGGTCACCGTGGACAGCGCCACGCTGTTCAACAAGGGACTCGAAGCCATCGAGGCCCGCTGGCTCTTCGATCTGCCGATTGACAGGATCGAGGTGCTTCAGCACCGTGAGAGTGTGGTTCATTCACTCGTCACCTTCGTCGACGGCTCCGTAAAGGCGCAGCTGGGCGAGCCCGACATGCGGCTCCCCATCCAGTGCGCCCTCACCTACCCGGAACGCGCCGCGATGGAACCGGCGCCGCCGCTCGACCTCGCGAGGCGCGGGACGCTCTCCTTCAGCGCCGTCGACCACGAGCGGTTCCCTGCGCTCAGCCTCGCCCTCGAGGCCGCGCGCCGCGGCGACACCGCGGTCGCGGCACTCTCGGGCGCCGACGACGCCGCCGTCGAACACTTCCTCGCGGGCCGCTGCCGGTTCACCGACATCGCCCGCGCCCTCTCGCTCGCCCTCGAGGCACACCAACCCACCCCGGCACCGACGCTCGACCAACTCCTCGCTGCCGAGCGGTGGGGACGCGCGTTCGTCGATGACGCCGTGCTCGCGAGGACACTCGCGGGGGAGGTCCGATGACCGGCCCAACGCACCGAGATCCCGCCGCCACCACCGACGAGTCGCAGCCGTCGACGCTACAGCTCACCCTCACGGCCCTGGCCGTGATCGGCGTGCTCGCCGCCGGCCTCTACTTCGAGGCGACCCGTCCGGCCTTCACCTCGGGCCTGCTGTTCATGACGATCCTGATTGGGCTCGTCCTCGCCCACGAGTTCGGCCACTTCCTCACGGCCAAGGCCTTCGGCGTGCGGGTCCTCGAGTTCGGCGTGGGATTCCCCCCGCGCGTCTTTGGGAAGCGCTTCGGGGACACCGAGTACACCGTGAACTGGCTGCCGATCGGCGGCTTCGTGCGCCTCCTGGGAGAGGAAGACGCCTCCGATCCCCGCTCGCTGGCCGCCCAGGCGCGCTGGAAGCGTCTGATCATCATCGGCGCGGGGGCCGTGGTGAACCTGATCCTCCCGCCTCTGCTCTTCGCGATCGCCTTCATGATCCCCCACGAGGAGCCCGTCGGACGCGCGGTCATTTCCGCCATCGTCCCCGGCTCGCCCGCCGAGGCCGCCGGATTCGAGCGCGGCGACGTGATTTTCGCGGTCGACGGCCGCGACGCGAAGAACGTGGCGACCGTGGCGCGTCTCGTGCGCATCGAGATGGGGCACGAGGTCCTCGTCACCGTGAAGCGCGGCGAGGAGTTCCTCGACCTCCCCGTGGAGCCGCGCTGGGCCTTCCCGGCCAACCAGGGCCCCACGGGCATCACCATCGGCGCCCAGTACCCCTTCACGGAGCCGGTCGCGATGGCGCCGTGGGACGCGCTTCCCGCCGGCGTGCGCGCCACCACGGACACGCTCATCCTCGCGAGGAATCAGCTCATCGGCTGGTTCCGAGGTGGCTCCGGGCCGGGTGTTGCAGGCCCAGTCGGCATCGCACAGGCGACCGGCGAGGCTGCGAAGGCGGGCGTCCCGCCGCTCTTCGAATTGGCCGCCCTGCTCTCGATCAACCTCGGCATCGTGAACCTGCTGCCGCTGCCCGCGCTCGACGGGGGCCGGATCTTCTTCCTGCTCCTCGAGGTGGTGCGCGGCGGGCGACGCGTGGCGCCTCAGAAAGAGGCGCTCGTGCACCTCGTCGGCTTCGTCGCCTTCATCGTGCTGACGATCGTGGTGACCTTCGCTGATATCTCGCGCCTGCTCGGCGGGGAGTCATAGGGAGCAGCCCGTGACGCGCGCTCGCCTCCTCCAGGGTGCGATCGTCGTCGCCCTCGCGGGCTCGTTCGGCGTCGCGCTGCTCCGAGGGGACAACGTCACCCAGCGCCTCCCCTCGAAAGAGGAGTGGCGCCTCAGGACGATGGGCGAGCCACCTCGGGAGCCGACCAGCCTCACGGAGTTCCTCGGGGTCGGTGCTCACCTCCCCGTTCCGCGCACCGTCGCGATCGTGCGGGTGGGCCCCCTGACCGAGGAGCGCGCGGAAGTCACGATGCCCCGTCCCGGCCCGACCATCACGAGCCCGGCCGGAGTGCGCATCACGCCGCCGCCGTTGACGCAACAGGGCCCCACCACCGACTACGCCGTCCGTATCGAGGAGGTCATCTCGCCCAGCGACCTCAGAGTCGGGGACACCATCACCCTGCGCTACGGGGCGAGACCAACGCCGGGCACCATCACACCGTACCCGCACCCCATCGAGGGACAGCGGCTCCTGCTGGTGCTCGTCCCCGACATCCGTGAGCCCGCTTCGGGCGCGTTCGTGCCCTACGCTTACGGGACTGCCGACGTGACCGGCACCACGGCCCATCTCGTCGACGCGTGGCGCACCCCGGTCAGCGTGATGGGGGTCCCCGCCGCGACCACGAACTTCATCGAGGCGGTGCGCGCCGCCACGCGCGCGCCCTGACCCGCGACACAACACCCGCACGACGCCCCCAGACGCACGAACCCCATGAACGCACGAGGCCCGGGATGACCCGGGCCTCGCGTCTGCACGTTCGCCTCGAGGGCTACCGTCGGCGGCGAGCCACCACGGCACCGCCCGCGACACCCACGACCGCGGCCGCAACCGCCGCCATCCCCAGCCACGAGGCGGCCTCGGTGCTGCCGAGCAGCCCGCCGCTCCCCGTCTTCGGCGGCGTGACCGCCGAGGGCGCCGCCGCCTTCGTCGCGGCTGCCCCGCCGACCGTGAAGGTCACCTGCGCTCGGAGGGCGCACGCGCGGTGGTCCAGCTGCCCGACGACCACGTACACGGTGTGGACGCCCGGCGCGAGCGGACCCACGTCCTGCGTGAGCGCGGCCGTGTGGATGATCGAGGAGACGCCGGTCGGAATCGTCGTCCCAGCCGCCGGAGGCGGCGTGTCCACGAAGTAGTGGAGGTGGAGCGACTCGCGGTCCTGCTGCGTCGCGGCCTTCAGGTTGCCCAGCGCGGGAGCAATCGAGGTGGTCACGGTGGTCGGTGCCGCAGCCGTCGGTGGCGCCACGATCAGCTGGTTCGACGTGGGACACGCCGCCAGCGGCGACGCGGTCGCCGTCGGTGTCTGCGCCTGTGCGACGTTGCCGGCCGTCGCCAGCGCCAGCGTCACGGCAGCCACCGCCGCCGTCGCAATCCAGGTGGTTCGAATTCGCATAGGGCCCCCTTACCTGATCCCGGTGGCGGCACTCTCGGTCATAATTCGTCTCCTGACAAGACTCCCGCCCCGGCCACGCCGCCGAGGCGCCGCGCCGCGGCTGGCAATCCCCGCGACGATGCCCGAAGATCGGCTGCGCCCACCACGGACCGACCTGGAGAGACGACCCATGGCGCTCCCCGCTCGCAAGACCCGCGCCGTCCGCGTTGGGCCCGTGACCATCGGCGGCGGCGCCCCCATCGTCGTGCAGTCGATGGCCGCCACCCGCACCCAGGACATCGAGGCGACCACGCGCCAGGTCCAGCTGCTCCAGGAGGCCGGCGCCGACCTCGTGCGCATCGCGGTGGACTCGCGCAAGGACGTCGAGGCGCTGGCCGAGATCCGCGCCCGCACCTCGATTCCGCTTTCCGTCGACCTGCAGGAGAACTACCGCCTCGCCGAGCTGGTCGCGCCGTACGTCGACAAAGTCCGATACAACCCCGGGCACCTCCACCACCACGAGAAGGACAAGCCGATCGTCGAGAAAGTGGCGCGCCTCGTCGCCGTGGCACGCGAGCACGACCTCGCACTGCGCGTCGGCGTGAACTGCGGCTCCGTGGACCCCGCGAAGGACCTCGAGTACCCCGGCGACGACGTGGGGGCGATGGTCGCGAGCGCCCTCGAGCACTGCGACATCCTCGACGGCCTCGGCTTCGACCGCTACGTGGTGTCGATGAAGGACTCGGACTGGCGCAAGGTCGTGGAGGGCAATCGCCGCTTCGCCACGCAGCGGCCGGACGTGCCGCTGCACCTCGGCGTGACCGAGGCGGGGCTGCCTCCGGATGGCATCATCAAGACCCGCGTCGCCTTCGAGCAGCTGCTCTCCCAGGGCATAGGCGACACCGTACGCGTGTCGCTCACCGTGCCCTTCGAGGAGAAGGGCCTCGAGATCCGCGCCGCCCGCGAGATCATCGCGGACATCGAGGCAGGACGATTCCGCTCGGTCCCCGACTTCACGCACGGCCTGAACATCATCTCCTGCCCCTCGTGCTCACGCGTGGAGAACGAGGCGTTCGTGGAGCTCGCGCAGGACGTCCGCGCGATGGCGCAGTACGCGAAGCAGTACGACGTCACCATCGCCGTCATGGGCTGCCGCGTGAACGGACCTGGCGAGACCGACGACGCCGACATCGGCCTCTGGTGCGGCCCGCTCGGCGTCAACCTCAAGCGTGGCGCCGAGGTGGTGGGCCACTTCCCCTATGACGCGGTGCTCGAGCGGACGCGCACCCTCCTCGACGAGATCATCAGCACCCGGTGACCGGCGCCGGGAAGCACATCGCGCACCGCGCCCCCGCGACGAGCCAACGACTGCCCCGCTCGTGACCGCCGCTCGCCCCGAGGCCGATGACCCGCGCGTGCGCGCCGGGCTCCGCTTCAGCGTCATGATGGCGGGCCTCGAGAACGGCATGTTCTCGTTCGTGTTCCTGTCGTTCATGAACACCTACCTCCTGGACGTGCTGAAAGAAGGCCCGGCGACGCCCGGCTACACACTCGCCGCGTACAGCGCCATCGTGCTGGTGATGAACACGGTCGCGGGCGCGCTGCTCGACCGCGTGCGCCCCGCGCTCATCCTCGCGGCGGTCGTTACGGCGCAGCTCGCCGCCGTCGCCGTCATGTTCGTCACCGCCTCGTTCGAGGGTTTCCTGCTCGCGACCGCGCTGCTCGCGTTCGGCACCGGTTCGGTCTGGCCGCTCGTCTTCAAGGTCCTGGGGAACACGCAGCCGATCGGCCAGCGTGCGAGTGCGGGCGCGGCGATCGCCGTGTCCGGCTACGCGACGACGGCGATCGGACTCGGTGCGGGCGTCACCCTCGGTGCCGTCGCCCACCCGACCGTCAGCCTGGCGGTCATCGCCGCGATGGCGATCGCGCCGCTGATCTGGATTCGCAACCCGGTCCTTACCGCCTCGGGCCCCGACGTGCCGATGGCGCGACCGCCGCACCACCCGCAGCCCGCTGCAGGATCGACCGCCGCCCCGCGACCGCGCGGCTTCCGCACGGTCGCTGCGCTCCTGTTCCTCGGGTACGGGGCACGCACGGCGGTTGCGGGGGTGTACGGACCGTTCTCGCAGCTCACGCTCGGCCAGTCCCTGCTCGCCACGGCGCCCTACCTCGTACCGGCCGGGCTCCTTGCACTCGCGGCCCTCTGGAGCGTGCCGCGCTGGTCGAGGCCCGCCCGCCGCCCGCTGGAGCTCAGCCTCGTGTTCGGCATCGCGGCGGCGGGCTGCGTGCTTGTCGCGATGGCCGGCGACCCCCTGCTCGCTGGCGCCGCGTCGATCCCCCTCGTGATCGGCATCACGGCGTGCGCGCCGCTGCTCGCGGCGACGGTGCTGGACGCGGGGACGGGCGAGAACAGCGGGCTCATCTTCGGCTCGCTGCTCACGATCGAAGGCGTGGGCACGGTCGCGATGCGCGCGTTCGCGGCCCTCGCGATCGACATCCGCGGTCCCCGCGCGGGATTCGTCGCCATCGCGGCGATGTTCGTCGTGCTGGCGCTGCTGTCGCCAATCGTCCCGAAACCGGAAGAGGGCGAGGCGTAGCGCCCCGCCCTCTCAACTCGCCACGTCGCGTCGCCAGGGGCGCGCCCGGGAACCCCCGGGGCGGCGACTCCCTAGCCCCGGGCGGGAAGCTCGAAGTCGGCCACACCCTGGAGCGGGCGCTCGCCGCGCTCGTTCTCCAGGAAGATGTCCGCCTTGAACCAGTGCCGCCCGTTGTCCTCGCCGCTGTCCGTCACGAGGATCTTCGAGGTCAGCGTGTCGTTGTGGAACACAGACCGCCGGAAGGACACCTCCAGCGAGCGGACCTTGCCCCACACCCCGACGAAGTCGCCCAGCACGCGGTAGGCGACATCGAGCGACATCACGCCCGGCACGATCGGACCGGGGAGGCCATCGCGCTTCGCCACCTCTTCGCTGTTGAATCGATTCTGGTTGGCCCCCAGGCGGTTCCCGGGCATCGCGAGGAACCGGTGCACGTGGTCCGTGCTGAGCGTGAACGTCTCCTCGAACTCGTCGCCCGGCCCGACGTCCTCCGCGTACCGCTGCTCCACCGTGCTACTCACCACCGGGCACCACCTCGCGACGGACGAACGACTTCTCGGTGGCGACCACCGGCTCGCCCTTCTGGTTCGAGAAGATCGTGCGACGCACCTCGAACAGCATGCTGCCCGTGCGCCCCGTCTTCTCGAACAGCTCCTTGACGTGGATCCGCGCGGTGATGTGGTCGCCCGGGTACATCGGAGCGATGACTTCCATCTTCTCGCCGGCGTGGAACGCAGCGTTCCCGAAGCGGATCTTCGCGTCAGGACCGTTCCCCATCGAGATCGAGTGCACGATTCCCGGGGGCGCGATGATCCCGCCGTACGGTCCTGACTTCGCTACGTCGGCGTCCGTGTAGAGCGGGTTGGTCTCGCCGACCGCCTCGCAGTACGCCGCGATCTGCTCGGCTGTGATGTCGAACGACCCGATCTCCTCCTCAAGTCCGATCACGCTCGGATCGAACTTGGCCTCAGCTTCGGCCACGTGCTACCTCCTCGTCGCGCACTGGTTCGCGCAGGCGCAGATTACCTGAGTGATGACGATACGTGCACCACGGCCATGATGCGGCAGCTGCGAGTGCGGCTAGACGGGCGGGAAGCGGCGCGCGTCCTCTGCGGCGTATCGAGCGACGGCGTCGTCGGCCGCGGCAGTCGCGCGCAGCGCCTCGATGGTGGTCGCGACTCGTGAGCCGGGAATCGCCACGGTCATCTCGGCGTTCGTCATCCCCGTGCGCACGCGGCTGAGCTGGCAGCCGACGCTCGCCGCCACCTCGCCCTGCTCCTTCGCCACCGCCACGATGTGGCACTGCGGCTTCCCCTCGACGCGCAGCCCGGGGAGCGCGTCCGAGAGCACCATGAGCTGGCGGCCCGTCAGCCGCAGCAACACGACGTCGGGATCGATGGGCGCCTCGGCCAGCGGGCCGTACGTGACCGCGCCCGGCCGCTCGCTGACGACGGGGATCTGCGGCACGACATCCATCGTGACCCACCCGCACTCGAGGAGGGCGGCGACGTCGGCCCGGTCCGCCACCTCGCCCAGCGTCTTCATGCCGTGCGTCACCTGGCCCACGGAGCAGTTCCCGTGGTCCTCCGGCACGGTGGAGAACGTGCGCGACGTGGACTTCATCCAGAACACGCAGCCCGCCGACACCCGCCCGGTGCGCCCATCGGGCGTCGGCGGCGGCATCGGGTCATCGAAGGCGGGCACGCCCTCGGGCGGCGCCGCGAGGAAGGTGATCGCGATGGGCGGTACGTCAGTACCGAGGGTGGTCGACAGCGCGGCCGCGTGGGCGCGCCAGTCCTGCGTGGGCACGTTGCGGATCCTCTCGAGCGTGACATGCGGGGTAACGCGGCCACAATAGTGGACGCGTCAGCGCCGATGCCACGATCTCAGAATCGAGGAGCACTCAACCGTACGTCGCCGGGCCTCTGGGCACGGCCCCCGGACGAAAGCGCCGAGGAAGGCGTCCCCTGGCTCAGGCCGCGCGCGCCACCCTCGAGGCGGCCACTTCGCCCTTGCGATAGAAGTTGCCGCTCGTGCGCGTGAAGCCGTCGGACTCGCTGCCGAGGAGCGCCTCGGTCGCCCCGATGAACAGATAGCCGCCTGGGCGAAGCGCCTCGTGGAAGCGTCGCGTCAGGGCCGCCTTCACGGGCGGATCGAAGTAGATCGTGACGTTGCGGCAGAGGATCAGGTCGTAGCCGGTTCCGAAGCGGTCCTTGAGCAGGTTCAGGGGCTTGAACTCCACGCGACGACGCACGGTGTCGACCACGTGGAACCGGCCACCGTCCTCGCGGAAGTACAGCGCCTGCCTCGCGGGCCCCCCGGCCTGCGCCTTGTGGAGCGAGCCGGGATCGAGGTCGGTGGCGAGCAGCGACGAGGTCACACCGCGTCCGGCCTCGTCCAGGAGCATGGCCACCGAGTACGGCTCGTCACCACTCGAGCAGCCCGCGCTCCAGATCTTCAGCCGCGACGTGTCGGCCATGAGCTCAGGCAGGACCTTCGTCTCGAGGTCCGCCCACTGCGCCTGGTCGCGGAAGAACTCGGTCACGTTGATCGTGAGGGTGTCCCGGAGGTCCTTCAGCAGGTCCGACTTCGTTCCGAGCCCCATCACAAAAGTGTGCTCGTCGCCACTCGAGTTCTGCTCGACCCACGTGTCGAGGCGGCGCCGCATCTGGCGCTGCTTGTAGGCATCGATGTCGAGGTCCAGGAAGCGGCCGATCTGGCGCTTCAGCAGCTCGTACGTGTCGTCCTGCACGATCGCGTCCCCTCGCAGCCTCTAGGTGAGGCTCGACCGCATGATGGCTTCAGCAACGTTGTGCAGCGGCGTCACCACCGTGGCCAGGCCCGACTCCACGATGGAGCGCGGCATCCCGTAGACCACGCATGTCGACTCGTCCTCCGCGATCACGGGGCCTCCGGCGGCGCGCGCCAGCCCTGCCCCGCGCGTCCCATCGATGCCCATCCCCGTGAGGATGGCCGTCACCACCTGCCCGCCGAACACTCGGACGGCCGATTCCAATGTGACATTGATCGAGGGCCGCACGCCGCACTCCGGCGGATCCTGGTTCAGGTGCACCACGTGTCCCGCGTCGATGGTGAGGTGGGAACCGCCGGGCGCGACCAGGACGGTCCCCGCCTCGAGGCGATTGCCGTCTTCCGCCTCCACCACGTGGAGTGGGGAGATCGCGTCGAGCCGGTCGGCCATCGACTTCGTAAACCCGGGCGGCATGTGCTGCACGATGACCACCGGCAGCCCGAGGTCAGCCGGGAGCTGCGACACCACCTCGCGAAGCGCGGGCGGTCCACCCGTCGAGGACCCGATGACGATCACGCCGCGCCGCCAGCGCCGCGCCGCGGTGGGCCCATCGCCCATCGAGACGGGACGGCGCGAGATCGACCGGCGGCCGATGCGCGCCTCGGCGGCATTGCGAACCTTCTCGCCCACAGCGGTCGCGATGTCGAGGGCGACGGTCGTCCCCGTGCCCGTGGGCTTCTCGAAGAAGTCGACGGCACCCAGGTCCAGCGCGCGCAAGGTCGCGTCAGCCCCCGCGCCTGTCAGGCTGGAGACCATCACCACGCGGGTGGGGCACTCCGACATGATCCGCTGCAGGGCCCCCAGGCCATCGAGACGCGGCATCTCCACGTCGAGCGTGACGACGTCGGGCCGCAGTTCCTTGATCCGCTCGATCGCCTCCAGCCCGTCGGAGGCCTTGCCGACGACCTCGATGCCGGGCGTGGCCGCGAGTTGACGTGCGAGCACGGCGCGGATCGTCGCGGAGTCGTCCACGACGAGGACACGCACGGGCCGCTCGGACGGCTGCCGCTCTGCTACCACGTGGGCCTACCTCGTGACTGTTCGCTGCGAGTCATGCCGCTGCTACTTCACGAGTTTCCAGAGCGCCTCTTCGATGCGGCTCGCGTCGAACGGCTTCACCACGAAGTCCTTCGCGCCGGCCTTGATGGCCTCCATGATCACCTGCTGCTGCCCCATGGCCGTGACCATGGCTACCTTCGCCTTGGGGTCCTTCGCCATGATCGCCTTGAGGGCGTCGAGGCCGTCCATGACCGGCATCGTGATGTCCAGCAGCACGGCGTCGGGCGAGTGCTCGGAGAAGAGGCTCACCGCCTCCTCACCGTTCTCTGCCTCGATCACCTCGTGCCCCAGCTCCTTGAGGAGCTGGGCGCTCTTCATGCGCATGAAGGCGGCGTCGTCCGCGATGAGCACCTTCGCCATTTCGTCAGCTCCTCCTGAGCTCGGGCTCAACCCCGGCCTTACAGCTCGACTTCTTGCTCGCCGGGCACGGTCACGGTGACCCGACCCGTCCCAATCGATAGGCGCATCGTGCGGCCTCGAGTGCCGCCCAGGCTCTCGCCGGCCACGGTCAACCCGCGCTCAGCGAGTTGCTGGTGCGCGGCATCCGCGTTGCGCAGCCCGATCTGCATCGCCGCGCTCGAGTTCTGCAGCATCTGGGCGCCACCGGCCAGGCAGATGCGCAGTCGTCGCGTCAGCGCACCCTTCGCCTGCAACTCCTGCAGCAGCAACGGGATCGCGATGTCGACAAACTTCGCGCCGGCGGGCGTCGATCGCGCGGCCGTCGAGTCCGGCAGCACCATGTGCGCCATCGCCCCGACCTTCGCGACCGGGTCATGCATCGTCACCGCGACGCACGATCCCAGGCCCACGCAGCTGAGCACGGCGTCACCATCGCTGGCGACGGACCACTCGCCGAGGCTGAGGGCAGTTCCCAGGTGCGGTCGCCCGCTGGTCGCTGTGGTCACGCTGCCGACGCGATCTCGTTCGACAGGATGGCTTCGAGCAGGCCCTGGCTGGGGATGACGAAGAAGGCGCCCGAGATGTCACGATCCGCCGTCGCGAAGGTCGTGTCCGCGAGGTACGTGTCATCGCTGTAGAGCAGGATGTCCGCCGTCACCACATCGAGGAGCGCGCCGGCCATGTCGGTCATCACCGTCGGCGGCGAGGGCCGCAGGCTGAGGCCGGTCGCGTCCGCGATGGCGTTCAGGAAGAACGCCCCGATCACGTTGCCCATCTCGCCCAGCGCCGATGCCGCCATCGGCGTCATCTCCGTCGTCGTGTCCGGCGCCTGCATCATCAGCAGGTCGACGAACGCAAACGCGATGTGCGGCTCGTAGATGAGCATCAGGTGGCCGTCGGCAGCACCCGTCACCGTGAGGTAGATCCCCACCGACTGCGCCTCGGCACCCCCGACGTACTGGGAAATGGAAGCGACCGGCACCTGCTCGAGCTCAAACTCGCGCACCTCGATCGCCTGGCCGATCATCTGCGACAACCCGGTCATCGCGTTCGCTGTTCCCAGGCTGACCAGGTCGGCCCACTTCTGCATCGCGGGGTCCGTCATGCTGCAATCCTCTCGGCTTCCCTGCTCAGGACGGTCGGCGCCTGCGCGTTCTTGATGAGCGCCGGCACGTCGAGAATCAGCGCTACCTGGCCATCGCCCAGGATGGTGGCGCCGGCAATCCCGCGCGCCCGCCCCAGGTGTCCGGATAGCGACTTGACCACGATTTCCTGCTGGTCGACCAACTCGTCGACCGTCAGCGCCACGGTACGGTCCGTCTCCGCCTCGCCCGTGCGAACCACGACCACGTAATTGTCGCCACGGTCGCGCTCCTCCGTAGAGGCCGCCGCGGCCGCAGCAGCAGCCGCCCCGCCCATCGAGGGCACGCCCGCCCGCTTCAGCATCTCGGCGAGGCTCAACACGCCCATTGCCATGTTCCGCAGCTGCATCGCCGGGCGACCGCCCACCGTCTGCTGGAGCGTCGCCTCGGGCCGCACAATCTCGCGCACGTAGGCCAGGGGAATCGCGTAGGTCTCGCCGCCCGCGGAGACCAGCAGCCCGCGCACCGTCGCGAGGGTCAGCGGCAGCCGCAGCACGAACGTGGTGCCGCGTCCCGGCTGCGAGTCCACCTCGACGCTGCCGTTGAGGCTCTCGATCTTGCTCCGCACGATGTCCATGCCCACGCCGCGGCCGGAGACCTCGGTCGTTTGCGCCGCCGTCGAGAAGCCGGGGGCGAAGATCAGCGCCACCGCCTCGGAGTCGGACAGCCGCTGCGCCGCCTCGGCCGAGATGACGCCCTTCATCACCGCAACATCGCGGATCTTCAGAGGGTCGATCCCGCGCCCGTCGTCGGCGACCGTGATCAGCACGTGACCGGGTCCGTGGCGCGCCGTAAGCCGCACGGTCGCCTTCTCGGACTTGCCGAGCGCGATGCGCTCCTCCGCCGACTCAACGCCGTGGTCCACCGAGTTGCGAATGAGGTGGATGATCGGGTCCTTGATCTCCTCGATCACGGACCGATCGATCTCCGTGTCCTCGCCCTCCACGACCAGCGCGATCTGCTTGTCCATGTTCTTGGCGAGGTCGCGCACGAGCCGCGGGAACTTCGAGAAGATCACGCCGACGGGCAGCATGCGCGCCTGCATCATGCTCTCGTGGAGGACGTCCACCACCTTGGCGATGTGCGTCGACGTCTCCGCGAGGACGCGCACCTGCTCGTCTTCCTTGTAGCGAGACTGGAGGGTGCGGCTGACCTGCGCTACGCGCGTCCGGTCGATCACCAGCTCACCCACGAGGTTGATCAGGATGTCGAGCTTCGCGACATCGATGCGCACCGTCTGAGCCAACGAGTCGATCTTCGGCGTGGGGCCTGCGGTGCCCGCGTCCTTGCCACGCTCGGCAACCGGCGGCGCCACCGACGCCGGGGTCGACTCCACGGCACGCGGCTCGTAGACCTCGATGGTCGCCGTGGCGACATCGTCAATCGCGAGCAGCGCTTCCTCGAGGGCTTCAGGTGCGGTCGCCGCGGCCAGCAGCGCCTCGACGCGCTCGCCGCCCCGCTCCTCCTCAACCTCCTGCAGCGTGGGCACCGAGGCCACCAGCTCGCCGCGGCCGGTGAGGTCGTTCAGCACCTGGAAGAGGCGCACGGACTTCCACTCGCACTCGGGGTCCAGGCCCACAGTGATCCGCCAGACCGGCGCCCCGCTGGCCGCGGCGGCCTCGAGGGCGGCGCGCAGCGTCGGGTTGCCGGCCAGCACCGCGTCGATGCCCGGGACGGCCGTGTTCGCGGCGGCCGCGGGGGCGTCACCGGACGCGGCGCGCTGCAGCGCCTCGATGATCGGCGCCACGTCCAGCTGGCTGTCGCTGGTCCCCGCCAGCTCGTCGCGCAGCTCCTTGAGCCCGTCGAGGCTCATGAGGAGCGCGTCCACGATCTCGGAGGTCACGGCCAGCGTGCCCTTGCGCACGCGATCGAGGAGGTCCTCCATCTTGTGCGTCAGGTCCACCATGGCCGAGAAGCCAACCATGCCCGAGGAGCCCTTGAGGGTGTGCGCCGCGCGGAAGATCTCCTGCAGCAGCTCCTCGTTGTCCGCCTCGCCCTCGAGGCGAATCACGTCCTCGTCCAGCAGCTCGAGAATCGACTCGACCTCCTGGAGGAATACCTTCAGATCGTCTGGCGGGATATCGAGCGCGAGCGCCATGCGTGCGTCCTTGCGAGGGGTACCAGGGTCCGAGTGCTCGGGGCGTGCTCCGGCGTAACTAGGCGGCCAGCGCCTGCCGCTGCGGAGCGCGCAGCTCGTCCACCTGCTCATCCAGCGCCCGCTCGATGTCGAGCAGGATCAGCAGCCGGTCTTCGAGCTTGGCGATGCCCTGGAGGTAGAAAGAGTCGGCCGTGGTGATCACCGCCGACGCGGGCTCGATCGCCTCGTCGCGGATGCGCAGCACCTCGCGCACGGCGTCCACCACCACCCCGATGCCCTGGCCGGCGATGTCGACGACCACCACGCGGCTCTCGGCAGTCTCCTCGCCCACGGTGAGCCCAAAGCGCTTCCGGAGGTCGATCACGGGAATCACGCTGCCGCGGAGGTTCATCACGCCCTCGACGTATTCGGGCGCGTCCGGCACGTGGGTCACCTGCTGCATCCGGATGATCTCGCGGACGGTGTTGATGTCCACGCCGTAGTTCTCCCCCGCGAGGTCGAACACCACCAGCTGTCGTTCGCCCGTCCCCTGCTCGGCCATGCCTGGTCTCCATCCCGTGGAATGCGCGCGCCGGGGACCTGCCCCACCGGTAGTTGCTCGAATTGTCGCGAGCGCGCAGGCCGGCTCACATCGGGGAATCGCGCATGAAGCCCCGCTCGCGCCCGCGTCCGAGGCGATTCGTCAGGCTCCGCTCAGCCGCGCGCGGATTCGCGGGGCATTCGCGACGTGTTCTGGGGCGTGATCACCCGAGTCGGGCTCGAGGATCAGCCATCGGGAGATCCCCAACAGACTTGAATATGTCGCGTAACCGTCCCAGCCGTGCGACAGGCGGAGCGCCGACGCGCCCCGCCCGCCCCGCCGAGTATGGGGCGCTCGGAATCGAGCACCGGGACCGGCGTACGGGCAGGTGCGCTAGCCTCAAGGCCAGTCGAGACAGTGGATGCGGCCAGCACCAGCGCGCGAGGAGCGAGATGGCACAGCAGTACGTGGCGACCGACTCGCGGACGGGCCTCCAGGTCACGGTCACCGGCGACTTCCCGGAGGACCCCGATGACCGCGTGCGCGTCGCTCGCACCACCACGCTTTTCACGCGACTGATGGCGACGATCCTCTCCACGGAGAGCTCGTTCGAGCGTCGCGAGCGATTCAAGGCCGTCGAGACCCAGCTCGAGATCGCCGAGGCCGTGATTCGCCAGGACGCCGCCGAGGTGCAGCGCCTGCTCCGTCAGACCCTCGCCCAGCTCGGCGTCACCGACGAGCAGATGCAGGGCCTCGAGGAGGAGATCCGCCGGCGCCTCCGCGACATGGGCGGCCCAGACCTGCCCTTCGGGCTCGAGGAGCCGGAGGACCCGCTGCGCTGACCAACCCGTCTCGCGCCTGCCCTCTCGCGTACCGCCCCTCGCGCCCCACGACGACGCGCGTACAATCGGCCCGCCCCTGACCGACTAGATGAGCAGTGCGGAGGGCGCGACGGGAGGCTGAGATGTACGGGACCGTGGCCCGGTTGCGGTGCAAGCCGGGGGGCCTCGACTGGGTGCGCGCGTGGGTCGACGTCCAGAGCAGGCGCGGGATGGCCGGCTGGGTGTCCACCAC
>CADEHD010000022.1:0-13162 GCA_902827055.1 uncultured Chloroflexota bacterium
GGTTGGGCCCGCGCAGTCGTAGACGAACTCGTAGCCAACCTTGAGGGTGATCACGATCCAGGCCTCTCGCGGGGCAACAGATCCGACGGCCATCCGATGCCGAACTCGCGGTGGTGCGCGTTGGGGCCGCCGCGGACGGTGCCGCCAGCCCGACTGCAGTCCGGTCGCCTGAGGGCCCACGCAGCCTCGACGCCACCGCGCTTCTGCGGAGCGGGGGCACGCGGGGTTCCGCAGGGCAATCACTGCCTGCTGCAACCAGGACGATCAGCGTCCCACACTTGTCGAGGCAGTGCTGACGTGCCGCGTCACTTCTTCGTCGAGGGCCCCTCAACTGTGCGATACTGACTCGAGCGCACCCCTATTCCGTTCGCCTGCGCTTCTCCTCCTCTCTCGAGGCCCAATCAATGCCCGCCAGCGCAGGAAACGGACCGCCGGTCGGCGGCTCCCGGGATCGCTTCGCGGTCCCCCGGGCACAACGCCCTGACTCACCTCACCCAGGGGCTCCCCAGGCCGCTCTCCCTCGGCATCGTCCGCGGTGGCCCACCTGATCCGCCGGCCACGTCACGCCGGGCTCCGACATCGGCAGCCTGGACCCACTACGGGCGCGGGCGCCACGGATGCCCGCTTCCCTCGAGATTCCACAGAGGAGAACCCATGGACCTTGCAGCGATTCAGCGTGAGTGTCTCGCCTCGGACGAGACCTACCGCACCTACTACGAGCGTCACTTCTCGCTACGCCGCGAGGATCGATCGATCCCTCAGGTGGAGCGAGTCACCCAGCAGGTACTGCGCGAACTCAGCCGACTCCAGCGCTCCTGGGAATCCTCGCCCGCCGGAGCCGAACGGCTGCGTAGCGCCGGGCTCTCACGCCAGTCGAACAGGACCGGAGGCATCAATGGCTGACAGGAGTCCGAAGAGCGCCGCTAAGAACACCAAGCAGCGAGCCTCGCAGCAGGTGGCAAAGCTCGCACGGAAGGCAGCCGAGGACACGGCGAAGGCCGACCGGAAAGCCGCAACCAGCAGCGCGCGCAAGCCGAAGGGTTGAACCCAATCCACGATCACGACAGCCACGACAAGTCATCGACAGCACGCTCCACGCCCCGTGGGCGGTGCGGGGATCCCTGGCAAAGCGGTCGCGCCGGGTGTGCGTCGCCGACAGGAAGTGGCCCCTCGCGCCTGCGAGTGCCGCACGCGCGGCCAGTCACCCCCAGGGACTACTCATCGCCTACCCGGAGCCACCGCTCATGACGCCGGACGCGGTCTCGATCAGCCAGCCACTCCCTTCGATGTGGCGCACGTCCGGGGCGCGCAGTACTCGACCGTGGGCGCGATGGGGTACCGCCCCATCCACCACCCCAGGCTCGAGTCCGCACTCCGCAGGACCAGGTGAGGTGTAACCCATGCCGCCGACCATCTCTCGAGTTCGTGACGACCTCGGTCACCTCCGCGTCTGGCGCGTGACCCTGGAGGACGGAAGCCAGATCGACTTCCCCGACAGCACGAACGACTCCCGCGGCTCGCACGCGCTGGCCGTCAAGCGAGCGTTCGGTCCTGGTGTGGAGCAGTAGCGGGCCGATGGGTCGTCCGTCGAGTCGTGGTCCTCAATGACGAGCACAACCACGACGCTACCGAGGTCTGAAGCAGGAGGGCGCCAAGTGGCCTTTGAATCGTCCGTCGCCGACCGTTCGTGGTCGGAACTCTCAGAACTGCCTGCCGGCGACCGTCGCGAGCCGATGATGAAGCGGCTGGCGGCGATCGCGACCATGGAGGAGCCCGCGCGGAGCGCTGCGGTCACGAGGATGGTGCGCGCCGAGTACGAGCTGGACGAGGAGTCGCTCCACAGTCTGACCGCCAGCTGGCTCCGAGCATGGATCGACCTCCATCTCGAGGACCCGCAGCAGGCGACCCTGGTCGCACGCGCGTTCGCCTCGGTGTTTGCTTCCGCACCGAGCAACCTCGCGATGCGCCGCGCCGCAGTGGTGCAGACGGTCGCTCGGCAGTCACTCACCGATGCAGAGGTTGAGCTCCTCTCGGATGAGTTGCCGTCACTCGGGCTACCCCCGTCTCGACGCACTCGTGGCACCGGCGAGCGCGGTCTTCGCGAGCGCGTGGCCGGCGACACGGTGCCGCTGCGCGCATGGTGGCGGTTCTGGTAGCCATCCGGGCGGCTCGCGCTCCACGGACCCGAACGCCAGAACGCGCGAGCGAAACGCACTGTGCCGTGCGGCCAGTCCCCGACCCGGGGCAATCCTCGGCTTGATGGGGACTCCCGGCTACTGAGTCGCCTCAGCCGTCGGAGAGCGCTCACGGTGGTGGTGCGTGGCGCCCGGTCGGCCACGCGGAGTCGGTTCGTGGCCCCGGGGATACGCTGGGCGCGATCGCTCCCCCGCGACGGCGGGCGCCCACGAGGCGCGCGGCCCGCCCAGGGCGCGGCCGCGCCTCACGGGATCGAGGCGTGCGTCATGTCCCCATGGCCGCCAGGAGCAGGCTCACGAGGCTGCGAACCGACGGTGCTCAGAACCAGACAGAAACAAGAAAAGTGGTGCGCCCGGCAAGATTCGAACTTGCGACCTCTGCCTCCGCAGGGCAGCGCTCTATCCCCTGAGCTACGAGCGCACGATGACTGGTGCCGAAGGCGAGACTCGAACTCGCACGAGGTTGCCCTCACTACGCCCTGAACGTAGCGCGTCTGCCTATTCCGCCACTTCGGCTCCTCGACGACGCCAGCTATCCTGCGGCCGGTTGGTGGGCGGTACTGGACTCGAACCAGTGACCTCTCGCGTGTGAAGCGAGCGCTCGTACCAACTGAGCTAACCGCCCGCGGGGCGCGTGCGTCGCGAGCAAGCAGCGTATCGCCCGAGGGGGCACAGGTTCAACTCGGACCCCCGCGGACGCCACGCCCCGGGGCCCCGCGTGGGACAATCTCCGCCGGAGGCACGATGCGCGCCCGACCGCTTCTCGGCACCCTCACGGTCTGCGCGCTGGCCTGGGCGACCGCCTGCGGCTCCGCCGAGGTTGCGCGCGAGGACCGGCACCTCGCCGCCACCACGGTCACCGCCGAGTACAGCGTGGAGCTGCGCGACATCGCCTTCGCCCCCGCCGCACTCGAGGTCGGCGTCGACCAGGTCGTGGACCTCCGGATCCAGAACACGGGCACCATCGACCACGACTTCACCATCGAGGGCATCCCCGCCGACGCGGTGGTCCTCGGCAGGCAGGCCGCCGAGCACCAGGGGCACGCACGCGCCTACCCGGTACACGCGGCGCCTGGCCCCGGCGAGGCGCTCACGGTCCGCCTCCACGCCCACCAGGCGGGGACGTACACCTACTACTGCACGGTCAAGGGCCACCGCGAGGCAGGCATGGCCGGCACGCTGGTCGTGAGCTGACGGGCGTGGCCGCCGAGCTGGTGCGCTGTGCCTGGGCGGGCTCCGACCCGCTCATGCAGGCCTACCACGACCTCGAGTGGGGGGTCCCGGTCCACGATGACCGCGTCCTCTTCGAGTTCCTGACGCTCGAGGGCGCGCAGGCCGGGCTGTCGTGGAGCACGATCCTCAAGCGCCGCGACACGTATCGCGCGGCCTTCCACGACTTCGATATCGCCCGCATCGCGGCCTACGGCGACGACGACGTCGCGAGGCTCCTCGCCGACCCGGGCATCATCCGCAACCGCGCGAAGGTCCACGCGACGATCGGGAACGCGCGCGCCGCCCTCGAGGTGCAACGCGAGCACGGCAGCCTCGACGCCTACCTGTGGTCCGCAGTCGGCGGCTCCCCAAGGCGCAACCGCTTCACCTCGCTCGCCGACCTCCCCGCCGAGACCCCGGAGTCGAAGGCGCTGAGCAAGGCCCTGCGCGCCCGCGGCTTCGGCTTCGTCGGACCAACGATCATGTACGCCTTCATGCAGGCGACGGGCATGGTGAACGACCACACGACGGACTGCTTCCGCTCTGCCGAGGGGTAACCCACCCCCGAGTCCGCCGGACCGGTTCACGGTAAGCGACCACGCTCGGTATCATCCGTCCCGGCGACCTCTGGGACGGGAGATATCGATGACGTCACCGTATGCCGGCGAAGTACGGTTGATGCTGCGCGCCGCGCTGCTGCTGTTCGTGTTCACCGTGGTCGTGGGCATCCTCAACGGCGTCGACCTCGTCGAATTCGACCGGCGCACGCTGCTGACCCACGTCCACGCCGGCACCCTCGGCTGGATCACGATCGGCGTGCTCGCCGCCTCGGTCTGGCTGTTCGGCCTCGGCGCTCCCGCGGCGGGTCTCCCGAGGGCGATCGCGTTCGCGGCCCCCGCGACGATCGTCGCGTACTCGCTCGCTTTCCTCACCACGTACGGCGTCGCCAGGCCGATCCTCGGCACGCTCACCGGTGTCGTGCTCCTGGTCGGCTTCGGCTGGGCCGTGATGCAGGCACCCGGGCGCACGCTCAGCACGCCCCACGTCGGGATCCTCGCAGCCCTTGCGATGTCGGTCGTCGGCTCGGTCCTCGGCGTGCTGCTCGGCTACCTGCTCTCCACACCCGAGTCGGGCCTGCCCGAGGCCCTCGGCGCCGCCCACCCGGCCTCGATGGTCGTGGGGTTCCTGGTGCCGGTCGGCATGTGCCTCATCGAGTGGGCGGTCGATCCCGACTCCATCCACCGTCGAGCGGGCATCGCGGGCTGGCTGCAGATCGCGCTCCCCTTCACCGGCGGCCTCCTCGCAGTGGTCGGGCTCCTCGGCAACATCCCACCCCTCCTCGCGATCGGCATCCCCCTCGAGGTGATCGGGCTCCTCATCCTGGTCGTGCGCACCCGCCGCGCCCTGCTCGGTGCCGCCGCCCGACTGATGGAGCCGGGCCCGGCGCGCCACGGGCTGCTCGCCCTCGTCTACCTGGTGGCGAACATCTCGATCCTGTTCTACCTCGTGTCCACCTACCTCTCGAAGAACCTCGAGCCGCCCGAGCACCTCCTGCTCGGCCTCGACCACGCGATCTTCATCGGCGTCATGACCAACGGGCTCTTCGCCCTCATCGCCCGCTTCCGAGGCCCCGTGAAGCCGGTCGGCGAACAGGTCCTGTTCTGGGGCCTGAACATCGGCGTCGGCCTCTTCGTGATCGGCCTCCTCGCCCAGGTGCGCCCCCTGATCCACGCCGGAACGCCGATCCTCGGCCTGGCGCTGCTCCACGGCATCGCCTCGGCGTTCATCGCCCTCGGCCGCGCCAACACCGAGGCGCCCGCCTAGCGGCGAGGGCGGCATCCGTGAGGGGCGTTACGGCAGAGCATCGCCCCCGTCCGCCCACTTCGGAGTGTGGGTCCCGAACCCGCCAATGACGCGGCGGGACTCGGTGAACGCGGAGTCCGGCGTCGTCACGGTGACCCGGAGTTCACCGCCTCCGGCGCCGATGTACGTCTGTCCGTGTAACGTGAATTCGTAGCTCTCGTATCCCCGCGACGTGATGGGGATTTCGAGCAGGTAGTCGGAGGACAGCTCAAGCCTGAGATCCCCGGTGAAGTCGTCGACTTCGACGCTCACTAGCTCGGTGCTGCTCAGACTCTCCTCGAGCTCCGCGACAAGATCGACGGCGGCGGCTCGGCCGAACAGCTGATGGTGATCCCCGGACGCGGCGGCGATGCGCCCATCCCGGAGTAACCGCCACCTGTCGTCGACGCGGAACCAGGTGCCGTTCGCGAACGTGAAATACCAGTTGTACCCATCCCACTCGAGTGACTCGAAGGCTACCCTCGCTTCTGCCCGCAACTCCATCCTCCCGCGACTCCTCGCAACCGCCCCCATGCTCCCAACCACCGACTCGCTATGATGCGCCTCGAATCTGAGCCGGCTGCACGTCGCCGCCGTACCCCTCTGCGAGGAGCCTCCATGCCCGACACCCTGAACTCCTTCGGCGCCCGCGCCACCCTCGAGGTCGGCGGCGAACGCCACGAGATCTTTCGCCTCGATGTCGCCGCCCAGGCCCTCGGCGTCGACCTCGCCACGCTCCCCTTCACTCACCGCATCCTCCTCGAGAACCTCCTCCGCCGCGAGGATGGCGTCGGCGTCGACCGCGCCCAGATCGAGGCCGTCGCGAAGTGGGTCGCCTCCGCTGACCCCGACACCGAGATCGCCTTCATGCCCGCCCGCGTCCTCCTCCAGGACTTCACCGGCGTCCCCTGCGTCGTCGACCTCGCCGCGATGCGCGACGCGATGGTCGAGATGGGCGGCGACCCCCGCAAGATCAACCCCCTCGCCCCCGTCGACCTGGTCATCGACCACTCCGTGCAGGTCGACCAGTTCGGCACGAACCTCGCCTTCGGCTTCAACGCCGAGCTCGAGTTCGACCGCAACCGCGAGCGCTACGAGTTCCTCAAGTGGGGCCAGGGCGCCTTCGACCACTTCCGCGTCGTCCCGCCTGACACCGGCATCGTCCATCAGGTCAACCTCGAGTACCTCGGCCTCGTCGTCATGGCCCGCAACGGCCAGGCCTACCCCGACACGGTGGTCGGCACCGACTCCCACACCACGATGATCAACGGCCTCGGCGTGCTCGGCTGGGGCGTCGGCGGCATCGAGGCGGAGGCCGCGATGCTCGGCCAGCCGGTCTCCATGCTCATCCCGCAGGTCGTCGGCGTCCGCCTCACCGGCCAGCTCCCCGAGGGCGCCACCGGCACCGACCTCGTCCTGCGCGTCACGGAGCTCCTCCGCGCCCGCAACGTCGTCGGCAAGTTCGTCGAGTTCTTCGGCACCGGGCTCAGCACGCTGCCCCTCGCCGCCCGCGCCACCATCGCCAACATGTGTCCCGAGTACGGCGCCACCGTCGGCTTCTTCCCCGTCGACGACGAGACCCTCGCCTACATGCGCTTCCCCGGGCGCCCCGAGTCCCTCGTCCAGCTCACCGAGGCCTACGCGAAGGCGCAGCACCTCTTCCGCACCGACGCCACCCCCGACCCGATCTACAGCGAACTCCTCGAGCTGGACCTCGCCACCATCGAGCCCAGCCTCGCCGGCCCGAAGCGCCCCCAGGACCGCATCGCCCTCGGCGCGGTGCCCGCCTCCGCGCGCGCCACCATCGACGAGGCGATCGCCGCCGGCGCCTCGAAGGACCCCCTCCACGTCGAGGACGGCGTCGGCTACGACCTCGCCAATGGCCACGTCGTCATCGCCGCCATCACCTCCTGCACCAACACCTCCAACCCGGAGGTGATGGTGGGCGCGGGACTCCTGGCCCGCAACGCCGTCGCCCGCGGCATGCGCACCAAGCCCTGGGTCAAGACGAGCCTCGCGCCGGGCTCCAAGGTGGTCACGGACTACCTCGACGAGGCCGGGCTCACCGATGACCTCGACGCGCTGGGCTTCAACCTCGTCGGCTACGGCTGCACCACCTGCATCGGCAACTCCGGTCCGCTCCCCGAGAAGCAGGAGGAGGCCATCACGAAGGGCAACCTCACGGTCGCCGCGGTCCTCTCCGGCAACCGCAACTTCGAGGCGCGCGTCCACAACAACGTCCGCGCCAACTACCTCGCCTCCCCGCCCCTCGTCGTCGCCTACGCCCTCGCCGGCCGCATGGACATCGACCTCGCCAACGAGCCGATCGGCGAGGACGCCTCGGGAGCCCCCGTCTACCTCCGCGAGATCTGGCCCAGCCAGAAGGAGGTGATGGACACGGTCCAGGCCTCGGTCAAGCGCGAGATGTTCGTGCACGAGTACGCGGATGTATTCGCCGGTGACGACCGCTGGCGCGCCCTCCAGGCCCCCACCGGCGAGCGCTTCGCCTGGGCCGAGAGGTCGACCTACATCCGCCGCCCACCGTTCTTCGACAACCTCCCGCGCGTCCCCTCCGCGCCCTCCGACATCCGCGAGGCCCGCGTCCTCGGCGTGTTCGGAGACTCCATCACCACAGACCACATCTCGCCCGCGGGCAACATCGCCCCGAACAGCCCCGCCGCGCGCTACCTCGAGGAGAACGAGGTCGCCCGTGTCGACTTCAACACCTACGGCGCCCGCCGCGGCAACCACGAGGTGATGATGCGCGGCACCTTCGCCAACGTCCGCATCCGCAACCGCCTCGTCGACCGCGAGGGCAACCTCAGTCTCCACCTCCCCGACGGCGAGGTCATGGCGATCTGGGATGTCGCCGAGAAGTACCAGTCCGAGGGCGTGCCCCTGATCATCCTCGCGGGCCGCGAGTACGGCACGGGCTCCTCGCGCGACTGGGCGGCCAAGGGCCCCATGCTCCAGGGCGTCAGGGCGGTCATCGCTCAGTCCTTCGAGCGCATCCACCGCTCGAACCTCATCGGCATGGGCATCATCCCGCTCCAGTTCGCCGACGGGCAGAACGCCGAGTCGCTGGGCCTCACCGGCCGCGAGCGCTACGACATCGAGGGCATCGGCGCGGGCCTCTTGCCCCGCCAGGACCTCACCGTCCGCGTCCTCGCCGACGATGGCAGCGAGCGGTCCTTCGAGGTGCGCTCACGCATCGACACGCCCGTGGAGGTCGAGTACATCAAGCACGGCGGTATCCTGCAGTACGTGCTCCGCGAACTCCTCGACAGCTAGCCGCCCCGAGCCACCCCCCTCGCATCCACCACGAGAGGCCCTTCGGGGCCTCTCGCCGCACCCCCCGCTCGCCCTGGGGCTCCCCTGAGCCTGTCGGAGGGCGCGCCCACCCGTTCGCCCGAGGGAGATCGACGCGCCATCCCCCTCGCCCTAAGCCTGTCGAAGGGCCTGCCGACGCGCGCCCCGCCCGTACAGCCTTGTGCAGAACTTCACACCCACCACGTATGTCGAGGGATTGCCCTCCCGGCGTAATATCCCCCGCACGGGCGAGGGAGGTGCACGATGCTTCAGCCACCGGTCACGGGCAAAGGGCCGCTCGACGGCATTCGGGTGCTCGAGTTCTCCCAGATCGTCGCCGCACCCACCTGCGGCTACCTCCTCGCCGACCTCGGCGCGGACGTCGTCAAGGTCGAACCCCCGGGGGGCGAACAGACCCGCCACACCGCGGCGGTCGTCCCCGGCGAGGGCAAGGGCTACCAGGCGCTCAACCGAGGTAAGCGCAGCCTCATCGTCGAACTCCACGATGAGCGCGGCCGCGAGATGATCCACCGCATTCTGCCCACTATCGATGTCCTGCTCATCAACTACCGCCTCGGCGTCGCCGAGCGCATGGGCATCGACTACGACACGGTCCGCGCCATCCGCCCCGACATCATCTACTGGCAGAACACGGGCTTCGGGGAGCAGGGCCCCGATGCCTATCGCGCGGGCTCCGACATCGTCGCGCAGGCCTACTCCGGCCTCATGGCCCTCGACGCGAAGCTCAACGACGACGGCGCGCCCGACCTCATCGCCAGCCCCATCGCCGACATCGCGAGCGGGCTCGGCGCGGCGATGGCCGTGTGCGCCGCCCTCTACCACCGCAACCTCACCGGCGAGGGCCAACGGCTCTCGTCCTCGCTCCTCCGCTCCGCCCTCATGCTGATGAACGGCACGGTGATGCGCGAGCCGGTACACGACTCGGTGGTCCGCGACCCGATGATGGCGGAGCTCGCCGACCTTGCTGCCACCGGCGTCTCGTACGACGCGCTGCTCGCCCGCCGCAAGGAGCTCCTGCTCAGGCGCGCCTCGTACCGCCTCTACTACGGCGGCTACAGGGCAAAGAACGGCGGCGTCGTCCTCGGCGCCCTCACGAGGGCGAATCGCGACGGCATGCGCAAGGTCCTCGGCGTCTACGGCCAGGAGCACTCGGACGACCCGGACTACGACGCCCACGACCCGGAGAACCAGCGCCTCGCCGAGGAGTGGAAGCGCGTCATCCGCGCCCGCTTCATGGAGCGCACCGTCGAGGAGTGGGTCCACGATTTCGATGCGGCGGGCGTCCCCGTCGCGCCGGTCGCGTGGCCGGAGGACATGGCGGACAACCCCCAGGTCCTCGCCGACGGCATGATGCACCAGCTCGAGCATGCGGTGACGGGGCCGCAGACGGTCATCGGACCCATCGTCACGATGTCGAAGACGCCCGCCGGGCCACGTCGCGCGGCGCCCGCACTCGGTCAGCACACGCGCGAGGTGCTGGTCGAACGCGGCATCCCCGACGACGAGGTCGAGGCCCTCATCCGCGATCGCGTGCTCTACCAGATGTAGCGATGGCCGCTCCGGTCCCGGCCGCTGTACGGTGGCCGAGTGCCGTCACGAGCGCCGCTCGCCGACGAGTCATCGTGGACGGGAGGCCGGGCGGATGCGTGAGCTACTCGGGATTGCGCGCTTCAAGTTCCACCCCGGGGCGGTCGAGGAGTTCAAGCGGCTCTCCGCGCAGTGCATGGAGATCGTGCGGGCGCAGGACACCGGCACGCTCCAGTACGACACCTACTTCAACGCCGACGAGTCCGAGGCGATCGTCATCGAGCGGTACCGGGACTCCGAGGCGCTCCTCGAGCACGGCGAGCACCTCGCGGCGTTCATGGAGCCGATCCTCGCCACGGGCGAGGTCAACGGGGAGCTCCTCGGGGAGCTGAGCCCCGAACTCCGCGCGAAGATCACCGGCGACGTACCTCAGATCTTCACGCTCTACGCCTCGATGTAGCGCGGCCGGCGCGGCGGCGCGACGTAGCGAGACCGCGCCACAACCGCTACCGGCGGCGGGGCCTCGAGGTGAAGTGCGGGCTCTGCCCGAAGAACACCTCCGCCGACTCCATCACGGTCTCCGACAGCGTCGGGTGCGCGTGGATCGCGAGCTGCAGGTCGGTCGCGCGCGCGCCCATCTCGATGGCCAGCACGCCCTCCGCGATCAGCTCACCCGCGCCGGCCCCCACCATCCCCACGCCGAGCACGCGCTCGGTCCCCGGTTCGAGGACGAGCTTCGTCAGCCCCTCGTTCCGCCCGAGGGTGGTCGCGCGCCCCGATGCGCCCCACGGGAAAGCCGCCACCTCGATCGCCACGCCCCGGTCGCGCGCCTCGCTCTCGGTGAGGCCGCACCACGCGATCTCCGGGTCGGTGAAGACGACGGCGGGAATCGCGAGCGGGTCCCACATCGAGGGCTGCCCGGCGATGGTCTCCACCGCGACGCGTGCCTCGTGCGTCGCCTTGTGTGCGAGCATCGGCTCGCTCGCCACGTCCCCGATCGCGAAGATCGATGGCGCGGCGGTGCGACGCTGCGCGTCCACCTCGATGAACCCGCGCGGGCCCACCTGCACGGCAGTGTGCTCCAGGCCCAGGTCCCGCGAGTTCGGCGACCGCCCCACGGCGACCAGCACCCGGTCGACCTCGCGGATGCCGTCCACGTCGGCGCCGGAGAGGTCGACGCGCACAGCGCTCCCCGTGTCCTCCAGCCCCGCAACGCGCGTCCCCAGCAGGAACTCCACGCCCGCCGCGCGCAGCCGCTTCTCGAGTGGCGTCACGAGGTCGCGGTCCGCGCCGGGCAACAGGCCCTGCGTCATCTCCACCACGGTCACCTGCGAACCGAGTGCGCGGTACACGCTCCCCAGCTCCAGGCCGATGTACCCGCCTCCCACGACAAGCAGGCGCGGCGGCACCTCCGGCAGCTCGAGCGCGCGCGTCGAGTCCCACACGCGCGGCGAGTCAATCGCGAGCGGTCCCGGCCGCGCCGGCTGTGACCCGGTCGCGACGATCGCGTAGTCGAACTCGACCTCGACGAGCTCCCCGTCGACGCGCACGTGCAACGAGTGCGCATCGACGAATCGCGCGCGGCCCTGGAGGTAGCGCACGCGCCGCTGTCGCGTCAGCACGCCCAGCCCGTCGGTGAGCCGGCCGACGACGCGGTCCTTCCACCCCCGCAGCGCATCGAGGTCGATCGCGGGCGGTCCAAACCGCACGCCGAACTCGGCCGCCGCGGCCGCCTGCTCCACAACGTGGGCCGCGTGCAGCAGCGCCTTCGAGGGGATGCAGCCCCGGTACAGGCAGACGCCGCCGGGCTTCGCCTCGGGGTCGATCAGCGTCACGTCCATGCCCATGCTCGCCGCGAGGAACGCCGCGGGATACCCGCCCGGCCCCGCCCCGATCACGGCCACGCGCGTCCGCTCCCCGGCGGCACCCGTCTCGCTCTGCGCACTCGTCACGGTCAGCCCTCCAGCGCGATCAACAGCGGCTCCGCGATCGCCTCGTCGATCCAGGTGAGGAAGCGCGCGCCGTCGGCGCCGTCGATCACGCGATGGTCATGGGACAGCGAGAGCGGCATCCGCAGCCTCGGCTCCCACCGGTCATTCACCCACACGGCCTGGCGCTCGGCCCGCCCGACGCCGAGCACGGCGACCTCGGGCCAGTTGATGATCGGCGTGAACTCGCCGATGCCCATCCCACCGAGGTTGGTCAGCGTGAACGTGCCTCCGCGCATGTCGTCGACGCCGAGGTCACCGCTCCGGGCCTTCTCCGCGAGGGCCTGCAGCTCCACAGACAGCTCGATGATGTTCTTGTCGTCCACGCCGCGCACCACCGGAACGGTCAGCCCTCGAGGGGTGTCCACGGCGACGCCGATGTCGTAGTGCCGCTTGAGGATGAGCTCGCCCCGCTCGAGGTCGACGCTGGCGTTCATGCGCGGGTGCGCCTTCAACGCCGCCGCGACGATCTTGAGGAGGATCACGGTCACGGTGAGGTTCCCACCGGCGTCGGCGGCCCGCTGCTTGTAGCGCTGGCGCAGCGCGTCGAGCTCGGTCACGTCCACCCATCGATGCAGCGTGACGTGCGGGATGATCGCCCACGAGGTGGCCATGTTGCGCGCGACGGTGCGGCGGAAGCGCGTCAGCGGTTCGCGCTCCACGCTGCCGAACTGCGCGAAGTCCGGCAGCGGCGGCACCTCGATGCCGCCCGTGGGCACGGCCGCGGGACCGGGCGTCGGGGGGGCCTGGCCGCGCCGCACGTCGCGGGCCGCCCGTTTCACGTCGTCATCCGAGATGCGCCCGCCCGGTCCGCTCCCGCGCACGTCCTTGAGGTCGACGCCGATCTCGCGGGCCAGCCGGCGCACGGACGGCGACGCGAAGGGAGCGGGTCCCCCTGCCAGCGCAGCCGCCACCGGCGCGACCACCGGCGCCTCGAGGGGTGGCGCGGCCGGCACCGCCGGCGTCTCCCCGGTGGGCGCGGCGAGCGTGGCTGGCGCGACGTCAGCGGGCGGTGCCGGTGGTGTCGACGCCGCGGGCGCGAGCGGCGTCGCCTCGGGTGCCGAGGGC
>CADEHD010000022.1:13262-14872 GCA_902827055.1 uncultured Chloroflexota bacterium
TGCCGGTGGTGTCGACGCCGCGGGCGCGAGCGGCGTCGCCTCGGGTGCCGAGGGCGCGACCTCGGGCGGAGCGGGCGGTGCAGCCGCGGCCGCCGAGGCCGCGACGGGCGCCGCCGCCACGCCGTCCTCGAGGACGAGCACGAGCTGGCCCACGGCGACGGTGTCGCCCTCCTTCACGTGGATCGAGGCGATCCGCCCGGCACTCGGCGCCGGCACTTCGATCGTGGCCTTGTCGGTCTCGATCTCCACCACGGACTGCTCGGCCCGCACGCTGTCGCCCACGGCGACCAGCACGCGCAGCACATCGGCGTCGGTGATGCCTTCCCCGAGGCTCGGCAGTCGGAACTCGACGGTCATCGTGGTCTCTCCGTGCTACGTCCGCGCCGGGTTCGGCTTCTCCGGGTTGATCCCCAGCTCCTCGATCGCCTGCGCCACCACCGAGGCGGGCACGGCCTCGCGCTGCGCCAGCGCGTGCAGCGTCGCCAGCACGATGTGCCGCGCGTCCACCTCGAAGAAGTCGCGCAGCTCGGCGCGCGTCGCGCTCCGCCCGAACCCATCGGTCCCCAGCGACGTCAGCGGCGCGGGAATCCACCGCGCGATCGAGTCAGGCATGGCCTTCATGTAGTCGGACGCGGCCACCGCCACGCTCGACGCCCCGCCCAGCTGCTGCGTGACGAAGGGCACCCGCGGCGCCTCGAGGGGATGGAGGCGGTTCCAGCGCTCAACATCGAGCGCCTCGCGCCTGAGCTCGGTGTACGACGTCACGGAGTACACGTCGACGGCCACGCCGTAGCGCTCCTGCAGCATGCTCGCCGCCCGCACGACCTCGTTGAGGATGGCCCCACTCCCCAGCAGCTGCGCGCGCGGCCTGCCCTCGGGGCCGGCTGCGGCGCTCAGGCGGTAGATCCCGCGCACGATGCCCTCGCGGACTCCGGGCTCCTCCGGGATCGCGGGCTGCGCATACGCCTCGTTTCCCACGGTCAGGTAGTAGAAGACGTCCTCGTTCTCCTGGTGCATGCGCCGGATGCCGTCCCGGATGATCACGGCGATCTCGTACGCGTACGCGGGGTCGTACGACACGAGGTTCGGGATGGTCGAGGCGAGTACGTGGCTGTGCCCGTCCTGGTGCTGCAACCCCTCCCCCGCCAGCGTGGTCCGGCCGGAGGTGGCCCCGATGAGGAACCCCCGGCACCGCGCGTCCCCGGCCGCCCACGCCAGGTCGCCAATCCGCTGCAACCCGAACATCGAGTAGTAGATGAAGAACGGGAGGGTGTGCACGCCGTAGTTGGCATACGCGGTCCCCGCCGCCAGGAACGAGGCGAATGACCCCGCCTCGGTGATGCCCTCCTCGAGGATCTGCCCGTCCGTCGACTCGCGGTAGTAGAGGAGCTGGTCGGCATCGACGGGCTCGTAGAGCTGGCCCATGTGCGCATAGATGCCGAACTGGCGGAACAGCGCCTCCATCCCAAAGGTGCGCGCCTCGTCCGGCACGATCGGCACGATGTGCGGTCCGAGCCCGGGCTGCCGCAGCATGGCGGCGAGCATGCGCACGAACGCCATCGTCGTCGACGCCTCCCGGTCTCCGCTGCCGGCGATGAACTCGCCGAACA
>CADEHD010000023.1 GCA_902827055.1 uncultured Chloroflexota bacterium
TGCCGCGCGAGCACGTCGGCCATCGTCTTGGCGTACCGGAACTCGAGGTGGGTGGGGTCGTCGAGGTCCACGTAACTGTGACGGAGCGTGTCGAGTTGGAGCGTGCGACCACTCGGCCGGTCCGGGTCGGCGCGGATGACGGCACAGAAGTAGCGCGTCTCGACGCCGCAGGGGCTGTCGGCCGTGCCGAGGGAAACCGCGGCCACCAGCACCGCCAGCAGCGCGAGGCCAGTCGTGCGCCGTCGGCGGTCCCCGGCGCTCATCGCCACCCCCGCCGCCACGAGGACAACGCCCAGCGCCAGTAGCAGCGGCCGCGTCGGCGCGGCTGCGACCAGCACGAAGCCCGTGAAGAACGTGCCTGCCAGCGCGCCGAACGTGCTGAGCGCCGACAGCGTGCCGACCACCGTGCCGGCCTCGGCGAGGGCGCTCAGGCGGAGCTTCACGACGATCGGGGGGACCGTCGACAGCGTGAGCGAGGGCAGGAAGAACGCGCTGGCCGTCAGCGCCACGATCTCGAGCGGACCTGCGCGACGCAGGAGCGGGCCCAGCGTGTCGACAATCGTGGGTGCTGCGAGGACAAGCACGCCCGAGAGGACGAGCGCCGGCGCGAGGAGCGCGCGCGGCGCGGTGCGATCCGCCGCTCGACCGCCCACCCAGGAACCGGCCGCGATTGCCATGAGTACCGTGCCGATGATGCCCGTGAATGTCTCCAGCGAGACGCCGAGGTACGGGGCCATGAGGCGGCCCGACAGGATCTCGAGGACCAGGACGGCGGCCGAGGAACCGAAGACCAGGGCGCGCGCGAGCAGGGATGACATCGAGAGGAAGTGTCGCAGACCGGCGGCTCAGCGGCGCGGGGAACTCGAATGGACGATCGCGCAACCGGCGGAGCGTACCCCGGGGGGCGCGTCAGATCCGCGCGGGGAGCGTCGCGCGTGGCGCGTCGCGGTCAGACCGCCGTAGCGCGCTCCGGACCGCCTCGATGTCGGACCACGAGATCAGGCCGATGAGGAGCGCGGTCCCCGAGTAGGTGACGGCGCCGAGAGCAATCGCGCCGGCGAGCCCGACGATCGGCAGGCTGACCGCGAGCAGCGCACACATCGCCGCCGCGCACAACACCGCCTGCACCAAGGCGCGTGCGATCGCGCCGAGGCCGCCGCGCAGGGTGTCACGCAGCAGGTACAGCGCCACGCTGCTCATCGCGACTTCGAGGATGGCCGGGACGAAGGCGGCGCCGACGCCGCCGTTGCTCCAGGTGGCATACGTGTAGGCCACCGCGAGGTAGGTTAGCGGGAACGAGGCGACGGCCATCACCGCGGTGTACATCGCGATCAGCCGCTGCCGATTCTGCGCGATGAGCGCCGTCGCGAGGATGACGTCGAGGCCGACGAGCGGCACGGTGAGCCCCGTGATCCGCAGGATCGGGATGGCCGCGTCGTAGTCGGAAGAGCCACCGAGCAGCTGCACGAACTCCGGCGCCAGCCACGCGATCCCCGCACCCATCGGCACCGCGCCGGCAACGACGATGCGGAGTGAGTTGGCGAGGATCGCTCGGAACTGCGGGAGGTCGCGGTGCGCAGCCGCGAGCCCGGGGAGGACCGCACCGGCGACGATGCCCGGGGCCGTCATCATCACCCCTCCGAGCCGGTTCGCCAGCGCGAACGGACCCACCTCGGTTGCCCCGAGCTGCTGCGCGATGAGCAGCGTGCCGGCGCCCCCGTAGAGGAGCAGCGAGATATCAACTGAGAGGAACGGTAGCCCGGACCTCGGCATGCCGATGAGCGATCCCAGGCTCCATCGCCACGGCCCCGTGAGTTTCCGTAGCAGCAGAACCCACGCGACCGTTGCGCGGAAGGCCGCCGACGCGATGCCGAGCATCACCATGAGCGCGATCCCGTAGTCGAGCAGCAAGAGCGTCACCGCACCGAACTCGGTGACCATCCCGAGGGCGGAGCGGAAGATCGCGAACTTCCCGAGCGACTGCAGTCCGTGGAGTCCCGACGCGGCGACGTCCCCCACCGCCGACGTGACAGAGCGCACGACGACGAGACCGAGCACGAGCCGCGCGTAGCCCTCCTCGAAGACCGCGAACGCGAGCGGAGTGCCGAGGAGCACGAGCGCGCACCAGATCAGGAGGCGGGAGGCGAGCGCGTGCCCCACGATCGAGGACGCCTCGTCCGGACGGCGCGCGACCTCGCGGATGATCACCTGCGGCATCCCGCAGGCCGCGACCAGGCCCGCAAGTCCCGAGATCGTCAGTGCCGTCGCGTAGATGCCGAGGCCCTCGGCGCCGACGGCACGCGGCATCACCAGGAGCATCGCGAGCGACGAGAGCCAGGTCAGCCCCGTGCCGGACAGCAGTGCGAGGCCCGTCCGGAGCACACGGTCCCCGGCCTGATCGCCGCGCCTCGGCGGGGCGGGTGTGACGCCCGGAGAGGAGTCGCGTCCTGCGTCGATCACGTGACTGTCACGTATCCGATAGGGATACCTGGCAGATTACCGGCCACCTGTTGGATGCGGCGAAGATGGTGCATTGCTCGGCGAGGATAGTGGCGTCGTGTTGAACGTGAGTTGAGGCTGACGATGGAAACTTCGCAGGGGATCTCGCACGCGAGTCCGTGGTCGCAATGCACACACTCCGACGCGCGCTCAACCTCGCGTGAGCAGCGGCTCCAGATGATCGATAGAACCAGCGTCAATAGACGCTGACATTGTGAGGGCATCCGCGCACTCCTCGACGAGCACGATCCCGGGCACCGGAGACACAACGAGGTCACGAGCTTGGCTGTTGCAGATTTCGCAGGACTGGCTCGCAGCAGGGTGCGCTCGCGCATCGGGACCCTCCGTGAGCTGCTCAACGTGCTCGAGTGGTTCCGCTACTTCTACGAGCTGTTGGTCCTCCGTCCCGCTGCCTGGTACCTCCCCCTGCCGACCTCGTTGCTGCTTGCTGACCTCGCGGGGTGGATCGATGCCGTCGTGCCGACCGAGGCCGCTCGGAGCGCGCGACGCGAGATGGCCGTCGCGGTCGGTGCCTCGGGTTGGAGCGCCTTCGTACTCGGGGCGCGGCGAATCGCGGTGGAGCGCCGCAGTCTCGTGTACAAGTGGCGCATCGAGGCGGGCCGCGAGCGCCTGTCCGACTGGACCATCCTCGAGACTGGCGGGGACGCACTTCGCCAGCTCGTCGCTGACGGGACGTCGTTCATCGTGGCGCGCGGTCACTTCATCGGCGCGCGGTCGAGCTTCTTCAGAGGCGTGCTGTTCCCCGAGTGGGTCTCCGTGCGGGCAGCGCGGGGCGGCTGGCGCCTGTCACCGTTCGACCTGCGACGCAGGCTGGCGCGCCGCCGTCGGCCGCAGGCGAACCGCGAGACCGTCGACGTGCCGGACCGCTGGTGGCACGGGTACGACTGGAATCGGGCATCCGCCCGAACGAATTCGCAGGAAGAGATGCTGCGGGCGCTCTCCGTGCCGGGCAGCGTGGTCAGCATCTACTCGGATGCGTACTGGGAGAAGGCCGGGGCGTACCGGCGGCCGTTCGCGGGTGACGGGGACCGGGGTTTCGCCCTCGGGACGGCGCGCACGGCCCGCCTGGCGCAGTGCCCCGTGATCCCGTGCGTCGTCGCGCTCGGGCTCCAGCCTCGCACGTTGCACGTCGAGTACGGGCCGGTGATTCTGCCGGGCGCCGCTGGCGACTCGAGCGCGGACATCGAGGTCACCGATCGTGTCCTCGCGTGGCTCGAGCGAGGCGTGGGCCGGTATCCGGCGCAGTATCCGCGGAGCGGTATCGACCGGACCTGGGACGCCTCCTCAGAGACGTGGATCGCCCGCGAGTAGTCACCCGCGACGACGTCGCCGCGGCCTTGGCGCAGCGGGGCTGCCCGAGGGGGCTCGGCGGTCTCCATCGTGACGTAGCCGATGGTGAAGAAGAGCAGAGGGAGGGCATTGCCCTCCCCCTGCGTTCTGCAAGTGCCTCGAGCGCCGCGGCGTCTGCTGGCTACTTCTCGGTCTGCCAGTACCACCGAGGCCCGACGCCGTACGTCGAGTAACCCCATGTCCCGGCAACGAAGTCGAAGCCCGCCCAGTTGGACTGGAGGGCGAAGTTGTCGCGAGCCACGTAGAGCTGGAGCAGCGGGCCGCCGGTCTCGATGTAGTCGAGCTGGAACTGACGGATCGCCTGCTTGCGTGCCTCGAGCGTGGTGGCCTCGAGCATCTTGTCGAGGGCCGCGTCCGCGGCCGGGCTATCGAAGGACTGGTAGTTCCGGCTGCCCTTCGAGTGGTAGTAGAGGCGCGCGTCCAGGGCGGCGTCGGGCACCATCGTGTGGTGGTACGTGCGCGCCTCGGACTCCTTGTTGGTGAGGAGTGCCGTGAACGCGCCGAAGTCGGCGACCGGGACGATCGTCATCTCCATCTTCGGCCAGACCTTGGACCACTGGTCCTTGAGCCGGACGGCGTTCTCGTAGGAGATGCCGGACGGCGGGCCGCTGATGTTGTTCTTGAAGGTCAGCCCCACGCCGTCCTTGTAGCCGGCGGCCTCCATCAGCTTCGCGGCCTCGGCGATGTCCGCCTGCTTCGTCGCGGGGTTGTAGCCCGGGAGCTTCGCGAGCTCGTCGCTCTTGAGGGCCTCCGGGAACATCACGTGCAGCGGACCGCTGTAGAGCCAGCCGGTGCCCTGCGGGTCGGCGACGCCCTTGTAGTCGACGGCCAGGCGCAGCGCCTTCACGACGCGCGGGTCCTCGAAGGCCTTGACCACGCGCTTGTTGAAGGCCTGATGGTACCAGCCGAGGTTGGCGGAGCCGTACCACTGGGCGTCGCGCACGGCGGCCTTGATCGTGGGTTCCTCGGTGGGGGTGACGGCGGTGATCATCGAGATCTCGCCAGTGATGAACTGCGAGATGACCGAGGCGCGGTCGGCGATGACCAGCTTCTCGTAGGCGTCGTAGAGCGGGCGACCACCATCCTCGGCCTTGCGGTAGTAGTCCGCGAAGGGCTTGAAGACCTGGCGCGTGCCCTCGACGTGCTCCGTCTGGATGAAGGCGCCCGTGCCGACCGCCTTGAGCACGTCCTTGTAGCCGATGTCGTCCTGCTCGCGCGGGATCATCTGCGCGCGCGGGTCGGCGAAGGCGGCCATGATTGAGCCGTTGGGCTTGCTGAAGGTCAGCTTCACGGTGACGTCGTCGACAGCCTCGACCTTATCGAGTCCGACGAACTGGTCGCGGCGCGGGTAGGCCTTCGCCTTGTCGGCGTCGACCTTCCCGGCCTTGCGGTTGATCGAGTAGGCGACGTCCTGCGCGGTGAACACGCGGCCGTTCACCGGCGCGATGTTGTGCGTCTTGATCCCCGGCCGGATCTTGAGGATCAGGGTCGTCGGGTCCACCTGCTCGTAGGACTGGAGCATGTCCGGGACGATTTCCATCGTCCACGGGTTGGCGTAGGCCAGGCGGTCGTTCGTCGTCTCGTGGTCGGAGCCGGCCGCCGAGACATCGGGGTCCTGCTGCCGAGACGTGTCCGCGAAATGGCGGCGGAAGACTCCGCCCTTCACGAACTTCTTGTCGTTGACCGGGTTCACGCCCAGCGCCGGGTCGAACCCGGGCGCACGCTTCGCCGTGACGGGGGAATTGCCGCCCGCCGCGCCGCCGCCACTGGCGCCGCCGGTGCTCGAGGCGCTGCCGCTCTCGCCGCCGCCGCCGCATCCGATGAGCGCCGCGCCCGCGAGGCCGGCGAATCCAACGCTGGCCCCACGCAGCATGCCGCGCCGGCTGACCTGCCGACGTGCCCAGTAACCGAGTTCCATCGTTCCCTCCAGGTACCGACTGTCCGTCCGCGGGAGCGGACGTGCCGCACCCGGATCACAGGTCTCAAGCGACATGAGACACGTGATGTATAGGTCTTGTGATGGCGTGGAGCAACAAACGAGATGTCGCCTTGTGGTATCGAGGATGCCGAATGTACTATCCGCCGACGACCGGCGATGGCGGAACGACGGGATCGCGCATGGCCAAGTACATCATGCGAAGGCTCGTGGGGCTGATCCCCACGCTCCTGCTCCTGCTGTTCCTGGTGGTGGTCCTCATCGACCTCATTCCCGGGGACATCGTCGACCTCATGCTCGCCGAGCGAACGGGGAGCAACGACGAGACGGCGCGGGCGGCGCTCGAGGAGCAGCTCGGGCTGACCCAGCCGCTGCCGATTCGGTACGTCGAGTACACCTCGCGCGCCCTCCGCGGCGACCTCGGGGCGTCACTCTGGACGCAGCGGCCCGTCACCGAGCTCATCGCCGGACGTGCGTGGGCGAGCATCGAGATCGGCCTGCTGTCGATCCTCCTCGGATCGGTCTCCGGCGTGATGATCGGCGCCGTGTCGGCCGTGCGCCAGGACGGATGGCTGGACTACGTCCTGCGGTCCGTGTCGATTCTCGGGATCAGCGTTCCGACGTTCGCCATCGCGACGGCCGTGGTCGTGCTGCCCGCGATCTGGTGGGGCACCGCGCCGAGCCTGCGCTACGTCGGCTTCAGCGAGGCCCCCTGGGCGCACATCAAGATCATCATGCTGCCGGCCGTTGTGCTCGCGATCGGGTTGTCCGCGACGGTGATGCGTCTCACGCGGACCACCATGCTCGAGGTGCTGCGCCAGGACTACATCCGCACGGCCCACGCGAAGGGCGTCGCCGAGCAATCGGTCGTGTTCCGGCACGCGCTGAAGAACGCCATGATCCCCGTGGTCACCGTGCTCGGCCTGCAGGTCGCGTTCCTCATCGGTGGCTCTGTGATCGTCGAGAGCGTGTTCGCGATTCCGGGCGTCGGGCGACTCCTGCTGAGCGCGATTTCGAATCGTGACTACCCGATCGTCCAGGGCGTCGTCCTGGTGATCGGCGTCTTTGTGATGGTGACGAACCTGCTCGTGGACGTGTCGTACGCGTGGCTCGACCCGCGCATTCGATACAGCTAGCGGAGCCGTCGCAACCGTCCGCCAGAGGGAACCTTGGGGGTCGTGATGGTAACGGAACCACTCAGCACCGGCGGAGTAGCGCCGGTCGCATTCCGAGAGCCGGGACCGATCGCCCGCTCGTGGGACGCGGTTTTCTCGTTCACGCGCCGGAAGCCCCTCGGGGCGTTCGGCGGCGCGATCGTCGTCCTGCTCGTGGCCGTGGCGATTGGCGCGCCGGTGTTCGCACCGTACGCCCCGCTCGAGAACAACCAGGCCGTCGCGCTCAAGGGACCGTCACTGGCGAGCATCGATGGGACGTTCCCGCACCTCGCGGGGACCGACCAGTTCGGGCGCGACGTGTTCAGTCGAGTCGTGTACGGCGCGCAGACGTCGCTATACATCGGCGTGCTGGTGACCGTGGTCAGCACGATCCCGGCGCTCGCGCTCGGTGTCGCCAGCGCCTTCTTTGGCGGTTGGGTGGACTACTTCCTGCAGCGCTTCGTCGACACCGTGCAGGCCGTGCCGTATCTCATCCTGCTGATCGCGATCATGGTCGTGCTCGGTCCGAGCTTCATCAACGTCGTGTTCGCGCTGTCGTTCCGCAGAGCCGTGACCGAGAGTCGCGTGCTGCGCGGGTCTACGCTCGGCCTGATGAACCAGACGTACATCGAGGCGGCGCGCGCCACCGGCGCAACCAACGGGCGCATCATGCTGCGCCATCTCGTTCCGAACCTCGTCCCGCTGCTCATCGTCCTGTCGAGCACGGCGTTCGCCGGGGTCATCCTGTCTGAGGCGTCGCTGTCGTTCCTCGGCTACGGCGTGCCGCCTCCGCGGCCGTCGTGGGGTGGCATGCTGGCAGCCGACGGACGCGCGTTCATGTACGCAGCGCCCTGGATGCTCATCGCACCGACGCTGGCGCTGGCGATCGTGGTGTTCGGCGTCAACATGTTCGGCGACGCGCTCCGCGACGTGTTGGACCCGCGCCTCCGAGGCGCGCGGTAGGCGCGGCCGGGCCCTCGCGATGCCGGTCTACGAGTACTACTGCGCCGACTGCCACGGCGTGTTCGAGCTGGTCCGCGGCGTGAGCGCCGCCGCCGAGGCGCAGCCGTGCCCGGTGTGTGACGCCTCGAGCCCGCGGATCATGCCGACATCGTTCCACCCGTTCACGATGCGCGACGGCGTGCCCCGTCGTATCCCCGACCGCGGGAAGTTCTGGCACTACGGCGAAGAGGTCGCTGCCCCGGTGGACACGGCGATCCAGATGGGCGAGCACCCGCAGCTGATGTACGAGCGCTACGGACCGCCGGCGCCTCCGACCGCCGAGGAGCGCGAGGCTCACACCGAGCGCGTGGTCCAGCGCATGGCGTACGAGGCGGAACAGATCGGGCGCGGGCTGGCCCCCACGCAGGACGTCCACGGTGCGGCCGAAGCGCGCGCCTTCGAGGCGCGTGTGGGCGCGACCGCGGAACGATCGCGCGTCGCGAAACGCCGAGCGCCGAACGCGCGAACGACGCCACGCACGCGATCCGGGCAGCACGAGCCGCCGACCAGCTGAACCGGGCTGAGTGCGCCTCGCGGCGGTCGGTCATCCCTCCCCGGCCTGCCTACCCTTGTTCCCGCGCTCCGTTGCGCTAGCGCCTGCCGCGCGCGCGCCCGATGCTCCCGGGACGGCGCACGCCTCGAGTGCGTGTGGCGCCCCTGGAGGCGATGTGGCCAACTCGATGGTGCGTCGCGCGGACCGGCCGCACGTGACGTCGGCGTGCGCCCCGGGCGCGCGCTGATGGGCGAGGCTGCCGCCCTCGCCTCGGCGCTGTGCTGGGCCGGGACCAGCGTCGGGATGGCGCGGCTGAGCGCCCGCTACGGCGGTGCCGTCCTCAGCAGCCTGCGCTTTCTCATCGCGTCGCCGCTCGTCATCGCGCTGATGCTCGTGACCGGTAGCGGTTCCCAGCTCACCGAGGCCGCTCCACGCACGCTGGGACTCATCGCGCTGTCTGCGTGCATCGGGTACGGCATCGGCGATACCGCCTACATCCAGGCGCTCCCGCGCGTGGGGCTGCAGCGCATGGCACCCACCACGACCGCGCTCTGGGTCGCGCTCAGCGCCGGAGGCGGGGTGCTGCTGCTGGACGAGCCGGCGGGCTGGGCGCTGGTCGCCGGAGGCGTGGCCGTGGTGGCGGGGACCTACCTCATCGTGGCGGCGCGGGCGGGCGCGATGCCCGGCCCGAACGACTTGGAGCGCCTGGGAACCCTCCCCACGCTGGGTGTCCTCATCGCGGTGGCGAGCGCGTGGGCCGCCGCGACGCTGCTGCTCGCCGGTGGGCGTGGCGACCTCGGGGCGTTCGCCGTGAGCGCCGTCCGGATCCCCGCTGGGGGACTCGTGATCGCCGTGACCGCGATCGCCGCGTCGCGAGGCGCCGTCTTCCGCCGCCTGCCGAGCGCAGCGGACCTCCCGCTCGTCCTCGCGCTGGGAGTCGGAGGGACCGCCGTTGGCAGCGTGCTCTACATCTACGCCGTCGCCGAGGCCGGCGCGGCGCGCGCCGTCATCCTCAATTCGACATCGCCGCTGATGGTCGTGCCACTGTCGATGTACTTCCTCGGGGAGCGTCCCACCGCGCTGGTCGGTGCGGGGACGGCGCTTTGTGTGCTCGGGACCCTGCTCGTGATCGCGCTCGGCTGAGGCCGGGCGGCGCCCCGACATCGCACAGGTCGTGCTTGTGCAAACACGAACAAAGTTGACAGATGTGATGCAGCATGGGACAAGCGCTCTCTCGCCGCACGTGCGCGCCGGCGAGGTGAGGAGCGCGACGTGCCCATCACCGCGTACCAGCTGCTCAGTCCAGTCGTGGCTGCCCTGGTCCTCGCCGGGGGACTGGGCGCGCAGCTCATTGAGGCGCGCGGGGAGGTCGTCGAGCCTCTGGCGGCTGCGACACCTCGGCGGTGGGTCGCGGTGGGGGAGTGGGCCGGCGACCCAGCCTCGGAACGCGAGACGTACCGCATCGTCGTGCCCTGACCGCCTCGGGGCTGCGCCGGTCAGCCGAGGAGCAGCCACCCGAGACCGACTAGCGTCACCAGCCACAGGACGAACGCGCCGACGAGCAGCAGGGCGAGCAGCCGCAACGAGCGCACGCGTCGTGCCGCCGTCGCGCGGTGGCGCTCGAAGACCGACTCCGGGATGAGGCCGCGCGCCAGCGCCACGCCCAGCGCCACGACCCCGAGGTCGTCGGCGAGGCCGAGGAGCGGCACCACATCAGGCAGGAGATCGGCCGGACTCAGCGTGTAGAGGAGCGTCGCCGCCGTGACGAGCTTCGGTGCGAGCGGCACGCGGCGGTCGAAAGCCGCGAGGAGCAGGGCGTACGCATCGCGCTGGAAGGCCAGCGCTCGCAGTCGCCACACGAGCAGCAGCGGCATCGACCTCACCTCGGTGACTGGCCGGCGCGGCCTGGTGACCGCCTCGCGACCAGTATCGGGGCCCCGGGCCGAGCGCGGCGTTCCGAGGTGCGTGGGTCGAGCACCAGGGGCAGGCCGCCCCGCGCCTTCCGCGGGGCGGCCTGTCGCTGAGGCGGCGCGGGTCAGAGCGGCGGGCGCCTCGTGTGGAAGTCCGTCGCCTGCTGGAAGGCGTGCGCGATGCGCAGCGCGAGGGCGTCGCGCCACTTGGCCGTCGCGATCATCAGGGACGTGGGCAGGCCGTCCTCATCGAAGCCGTTTGGCACGCTCACCGCCGGTTGGCGCGAGATGTTGAACAGGTACGTGTGGCCCATCCACATCGGGGGCGTCTCGTCGCGGTCCGGGTCCGCGTCGATGGGGAACGCCGGGTGCGGCGTGGTCGGCACCACGTAGGCGTCGATGCCGTTCTCCTTGAGGGTGCGGTCGAACTGGTACTCGAGGGCCTTCCGGGCGTCGAGGGCGCGCGAGTAGCGGTAGGCGAGGGCCGTCGCGCCCGGGCTCATCCGGGAACGGACCACGGCACCCATCGTCGGCGGGTCGTCGTGGAAGATGTCCTGGTGGTAGTCGAACGACTCCACCTGCACGATGCCGGTCGTGAGGGCGCGTGGGTTGTCCACGCCGAGCGTGGGCTCCACCTCGGTCAGGCGCACGCCGAGCGACGCCAGCGTGGCGAGGGAGGCGTCGAAGGCCGCGCGCACGCCGGGCGTGCAGTAGCGCAGGAGCGAGGGGATGACCGCGAGGGTCAGGCCCGCGATGCCATCGTGGATCCCATCGGTGTAGTCCTCGCGGTCGTGCTCCTGGCTGTCCACGTCGCCAGGGTCGTAGCCCTGCAGCACGTTGAGCATGAGCGCCGCATCGAGGGCGCTGCGCGTCATCGGGCCGACGTGATCGAGGGTGTGCGAGAGCGGTGAGACCCCAGCGCGCGACACCAGGCCCCAGGTCGGCTTGATGCCCGTGATGCCACAGAACGACGCAGGGCCTCGGATGCTGCCGCCCGTGTCCGTGCCGAGCGCGCCCAGGGCCTGCCCGGCCGCGAGCGCCGAGCCAGAGCCCCCCGACGACCCACCGGGCACGCGGTCCAGCTTCCACGGGTTGTGGGTCGCACCGTAGTGCACGTTGTTGGTCGTGCCCCCGTAGGCCAGCTCATGGGTGTTCGTCTTGCCAATGACCACCGCACCGGCGGCGCGGAGCAGGGCCACGGAGGTCGCGTCGCGGGCCGGGACGCGAAAGCGGTACGCGCCCGTGCCGTTGGTCGTGACGACGCCCTCGGTGTCGATGATGTCCTTCACGCCGATCGGGATGCCGTCGAGTGGTCCGAGCCGCTGACCGGCGCGCGCTCGGGCCGCCGCTGCCTCCGCGGCCGCGAGGGCCGCCTCCCTCGTCACCAGGACGTACGAGTTCGTGAGGTGGTCGGTCGCCGCGATGCGATCCAGGACCGCACCCACCAGGTCCACCGGCGAGAGCGTGCCCGCCTCGATCTGCGTGCTCGCTTCCGCGATCGACAGGTATGCCGTGTCCGTCGTGCTCACGTCGGTACCGGTGCTCGTGACCACCATCGTGTCCTCCTCGTGGTTCCTCGTGAGCCACAACGTACGGAGGCGCCATTACGGCTCGATGTCCCGCCGATGAACGAACGTACGCAGGTGCGCGCGCACGGCGACCTTGCGAGCAGGGGCTCGCATCGTGTACATCGCGACGGGAGGCGCACACGTCCCGCTCTTGCGGGTCGGGCGGGACCGATCGGGGGCGGCGATGGCTGGACGGACGCTCGAGGGCAAAGTGGCGATCGTCACCGGGGCGTCGCGAGGCATCGGCGAGTACATCGCCCGACACCTCGCCCGTGCCGGCGCGAGCGTCGTCATCGCGGCGCGCTCCGAGGAGGTCTCGGACCCGCGGCTGCCCGGCACGATCCACTCCGTCGCGGAGTCGATTCGCGCGGAGGGTGGGCAGGCCATCGCGATCCCGACGAACATGCGGGATCCCGAGAGCATCACTGCCTGCGTCGAGCGCACCGTGAGCGAGCTCGGGCGCCTCGACATCGTCGTGAATAACGCAGCGATCCTCGTGCCGGGCGACATCGAAAGCGTGCAGGAGCGCCACATCGAGCTGATGTGGCAGGTGGACCTGCGCGGACCGATCCTGATGTGCAAGGCCGCGGTGGCGCCGCTGCGCGCCGCCGGAGGCGGCCACATCATCAACATCTCCTCGATCGTGGGGAAGTTCCCGGGGCCTGGCCCCTATCCCGAGGGCAGCGGCACCGGCGGCCTGTTCTACGGCATGGTGAAGGCCGGCCTCGAGCGATTCACGCAGGGCCTGGCCGTCCAGCTCCAGGGCGACCGCATCTCGGCGAACGTGCTGTCGCTCGGCTACCTGATTCGGACGCCCGGCAACATCTGGGCGCAGAACGACCCGGCGAACCCGAACCTCGCCTTCGATGACGCGCACTGGATGGGGAAGGCCGCCGTCTGGATCGCGCAGCAGCCACCCGAGTACACGGGGCACATCGTGTTCGACGACCGCATCCGCTACTGGTTGGCCGACATCGACTGAGCTCGAGCGCGCTTCGTCGAAAGCGACATAAGCGAGCACGCCGCACGCCGCACGCCAGCCCGCGAGGCGCGCGGTCGTGATCCACGGCCGCGACTGGTGCGCGCGCACCAGCTCGCCCACGTTCGTCGTAGCCACGGCGGCGCTTGCCCCGGTTTCTCATCTTCGTCACAGGTAAGCGGGTGCCCCGGCACCCACGATGGATCTGGACGAAGGAGAGGAATCGAAGATGCAACGCAGTATTGCCCTGGCCTATGGAGTCGCCGGCACCGCCGTCGCCAGCGCGCTGATCGTCGTGACCGCCACGACCGCCGGCTTCGGGCGCGGTGGCGAGTCCGCCGCGACGGCCGCCGCGGTCGCGCTGCCCGCCTCGGTGCGAGCGGTGGCCGCGTCGACGAGCCCGCTGGCCGTGAGCACAGGTGATGGCGAGTCTCGCAGCTTCCTGGTTCGAGGCGAGCGCCACTCGGAGCACGGCGACGAAGACCACGACGACCACGACGACCGCGAACACGAGGCCGACGATGACTAACGGGGCACCCGACCACAACACGCCGCCCCCTGCGGGTGACCGCGGGCGCCGTCGCGAGTTGGTGACGCTCTCGGTGATCGCCGGGGCCGCAGCGTCGCTCTCTGTGACGTGGCTCGGGATCGCCGCGGTGGATGGGGCGGCCGGCGCCCCAGCAGACGTCGACGGCACGACCGTGGCGCCCGTCGCGGTGACTGCACCACCATCGAGTGGAGGCATCGAGGCAACGGCCGGCACGCTCCTGGTGCCGGTGCCACAGCCCGCGACCACCGTGGCGCCCGCTGCACCCATCCAGCCCGTGCGCCGGTCGCGCGCGTCCTGAGGCGGGACTGCCGTGATCACGCACGCCTTTCGAGCGATGAATACCGAGTGGTGGGTGCGTACGGACCCTGGCGTCGGCGCCGACGCGGCGCGAGCGGTCGAGGACCTGGTGCGGTCCATCGAGGCACGGCTGACGCGCTTCCGAGCGGACTCCGCGCTCAGCCGGCTCAACCGAACGCGCTGCAGCGACGACCCCTTGGTCGTGGCGGTCGTGCGGCGCGCGCTCGAGCTGCGCGCGGCCACAGACGGTGCGTTCGAGCCCGGCATCGGGTCGCCGCTCGCCGACGCGGGCTATGCCGAGACGTTCGAGCGCGTGGGCCACGGTGCCCCCTCGCGGGTCGCGAGTGCCGAGCCGGGCCCCATCCCAGAGATCGTCGTCGACGGCGACCACATCGAGTTGCGGGGCGCGGGAGCGGCCGACCTGGGTGGCATCGCCAAGGGCTGGGCCGTCGACCGCGTGGCCGACTGGCTCGCCGCTCACGGAGCGGAGTCGTACGTCGTCGACGGCGGCGGCGACATCCGCGTCCTGGGTTCGGATGGGGCGGCCGAGGCGTGGCCGATCGGCGCGGGCGAGTCGCAGACCGTGCACCTCGCGAGGGGCGCCGTGTGCACCTCGTCGACGCGCGGCAGGAGCTGGACGACATCCGAGGGGGCTGCGCACCACATCATCGACCCCTCGTCGCGGCGGCCCGCGTCGGGCGGACTTACCGAGGCGGTCGTCGTCGCGCCCGAGGCGGCCACTGCCGATGCCCTCGCGACCGCCGTGCTGGCGTCGCCGGTGCGCGGACTCGGGGCTGTCGAGCGGCTGGGGGCGGCGGCGATGGT